>JAUZOW010000046.1 GCA_030706225.1 Bacteroidota bacterium
CATGATCGCTCTCTGGATAATATTTCCCAGCCGGCTGTTTGCAGAAAGCTTTACTGCCGGAGCTTACGGATACGGTGGCGGGTTCATCACCCAGCATTTCGGAAATCTTCTTGCTTTCCTGTGGCCATTATCCGATAAAGGAATTTCCTATTTTATCTGGTGGATTTATTCTTTATCCCTGGGAGTTTTCTTTGTAATGCTGCCCTATACGAGATACATGCATATCCCGACGGAACTTATGCTGATTCTTTTTCGTCATTTCGGCATTACATCCAAAAAAGAATTTTCCGCTTTTTCCGAAGTGGAACTCTATGCATGTTCCCGGTGCGGTGTATGCATTGACGTATGCCAATTGAATACATCAGCAGGCATTACGAATATTCAATCCACCTATTTCCTTCAATCGGTCAGGGATCAACAGGTGAATGAAAATCTGGTTCAACAGTGCCTGGTTTGCGGACGTTGTTCACAGGTTTGTCCTGTAGGAATCAATACAGATAATCAGCGAATTTTTCAGCGTCAGAATTTTAATGGTTTCTCACCTCTTGAACTCGGGTATCTTCCGGTTATCAAAGCAGCCCCTGCAGAGATCGCTTATTTTGGAGGTTGCATGACACGACTTACTCCGGGGATATCAAGAGCCATGATAGGTATTTTCCATCAGGCTCAAGTCAATTATACTTTCCTTGACCAAGATAAATCCATATGCTGTGGCAGACCTCTTCAACTTGCAGGAAAAGAAAAACAGGCAAAAGATCTGATCCAATCAAACCGGAACCTGATCGCTCAATCAAATGCCAAAGCCCTGGTGACTTCCTGTCCTATCTGCCTGAGAATTTTTCAGAAAGAATACAATCTGGATATACCTGTTTTTCATCATTCCCAATTCATCCTGGAACTGGTTAAAACGGGACGGATACCTCTTCAATCCTATTTCCGAAAGATTGCCTATCATGATCCCTGCGAATTAGGAAGAGGTTCCGGGATCTATTCCGAACCCCGTGAATTGCTTATAAAAGTCGCCGACCTGGTCGAAGTGGAAAAGGAAAAGGAAGATTCCCTGTGTTGTGGCGGAAGTCTTGGACTCGTGAATGCTGATCAACGCCAGCGTGACTGTATTACCCGGGATACACTGGAAATTTTGCTGAAAAGCAACCCGGAACTCCTGATCACAGCATGTCCTCTTTGCAAAAAGACCTTTGCCGGCAAATCCAATACCCCAGTCATGGATATTGCTGAACTGATTTATAATTCAATTCCAGAAATTCACAACCGGCAATAAAAACAAAGGTTATTTCCCATTTAAAGCGTGAATCTGTTCTTCCAGAACAGCAATGCGCGCTTCAGCATCGGATTTTTTCTTTCTTTCAGCATCCACAACCTTCTGAGGAGCTGAATTCACGAACTTTTCATTGGAAAGTTTCTTTTCCGTCATGGCAAGAAAGCCTTTCATGTATTCGAGTTCGCTGTTCAGTTTCCTGACCTCCTCTTCCTTGTCAATATTTTTGCTTAAAGGAATATAAAACTCTGTAGTTTTGACAATAAATGTGAGAGCGTCGGAGAGTTTTTCATCCGTATAGGAAATCTCGCTGAGATTACAGAGTTTTAAAACAAGCCCGTCGAAAGTCACGTCAGGTTGCTCATTATAATTTTTCTTTATAAAAAGCTGAAGTTTTTCCTTAAAGGGAATATTATTTTCCTTACGAAGATTTCGTAAAGTATTGACCACTTCTGTGGCAAATTCAAATTTTCTGACCAGTGTGGCATCATATTTTGAAGGTTCCGGAATGGATGCATACATTATCGTATCTTTTTCATCTCTTTCCCGGAGAATATGCCAGATCTCTTCCGTGAGGAATGGCATGAATGGGTGCAGCAAGCAGATCAACTGTTCAAAGAAGCAGAGGGTACTTTCATAAGTTTTCTTATCAATGGGCTGTTGATATCCCGGTTTAATCATTTCCAGGTACCAGGAGCAAAAATCATCCCATGTAAGCTTATAAAGAGTCATCAGCACTTCCGAAAGTCTGTATTTTTCAAAAAGGTCATGCGAACTTTCAATATTCTGGCTCAGAGCGGAGTTGAACCAATTCACGGCAACCCGGCTGGTATCCGGTTGAGAAAGGTTTTCATCAACTTTCCAGCCTTTCACCAGGCGCAATGCATTCCAGATTTTATTACAGAAATTTCTTCCCTGTTCAATAAGGCTTTCATCGAATAGCAGGTCATTTCCGGCAGGTGAACAAAGCAGCATCCCTACACGTACTGCATCGGCGCCATAATGTTCAATCAATCCGATGGGTTCCGGTGAATTTCCCAATGATTTCGACATCTTTCTTCCCTGCTTGTCCCTCACCATTCCCGTAAAATAAACATTTTTGAAAGGTATCTCTTTCCGGTATTCCAACCCTGCCATGATCATGCGGGCCACCCAGAAAAAGATAATATCCGGAGCTGTGATCAGCACGGATGTCGGATAATAATAACAAATATCTGCATTATCCGGTTTCCGAATTCCGTCGAACACAGAAATTGGCCAAAGCCAGGAAGAGAACCAGGTATCCAGTACATCTTCATCCTGGCGAAGATCCTTCAAGGTATATTTTTTCCCTTCCGCATTGGCTTTCTGAAGGGCATCTTCAATGGATTTAGCTACAATAAAGGATCCATCCGGCAGATAATATGCAGGAATTCGGTGTCCCCACCAAAGCTGTCTGGAAATACACCAATCATTCACGTTTTCCATCCAGCTCCGGTACATGTTTTTATATTTCGCCGGATGAAACTGTACGGTATCGTTCATCACAATATCCAATGCTGGTTTCGCCAGATCCTTCATTTTCATGAACCATTGCAGAGAGATCCTGGGTTCAATGGCAACATCCGTACGCTGGGAATAGCCTACTTTATTGTTATAATCCTCAATTTTAACAATAAAACCTTTTTCCTTTAAGTCTTTTACGATCTCTTTTCTGACTGCAAAGCGGTCTTTGCCTACATAAAGTTGAGCTGCAGGGCTCATGGTGCCATCCGGATTGAAAATATCGATGACTTCAAGATGATACTTCAGACCCAGGTTATAGTCATTAATATCGTGGGCAGGAGTTATTTTCAAAGCTCCCGTACCGAATTCCCGGTCAACATATTCATCAAAGATCACGGGAATCCTTCTCTGGACTAACGGTACATAAACAAATTTCCCTTTGAGATGCTGATAACGTTCATCCTCCGGATGAACGCAAATAGCAGTATCTCCCAGAATGGTTTCCGGCCGGGTAGTTGCAATGGTCAGCCACTGATCTTCTTCTCCATCCACTTTATACCGGACATAGTAAAGCTTTGAATGAAGCTCTTTATAAATCACTTCCTCATCTGAAAGAGCGGTCAGCGCTTTCGGATCCCAGTTAACCATCCGGGTTCCCCGGTATATGTACCCTTTTTCATAAAGATCTATAAAAACATCCATGACCGATTCATAGAGTTCGGGATCCATGGTAAAACGGGTTCTGTCCCAATCACAGGAAGCTCCCAGTTTCTTTAATTGTTCCAAAATGATTCCGCCATGCTTAAGTCTCCATTCCCAGGCATATTTTAAAAATTCATCACGGGAAATCTGCCTTTTGTCAATGCCTTTTTCTTTCAGCATGGCAACAACTTTAGCTTCTGTAGCAATCGATGCATGATCGGTTCCGGGAAGCCATTCGGCGTTCATTCCTTTCATACGTGCACGACGTACCAGAATATCCTGAATGGTATTATTCAGCATGTGACCCATATGAAGTACTCCTGTGACATTAGGAGGAGGAATAACAATAGTAAAGGGTTCACGGTTATCCGGTTCGGAATGAAAGAATCCTTGTTTCAGCCAGTAGGAATACCATCGATCTTCTACCTGAGTGGGATCATATTTGGAAGCAATTTCCATTGTTCAGTAGTTATAAAAGTTAAAGTCGCAAAATTAGAAAAAATTCCCCTATGACCTATATTCTCCGATTTTGATTCAGCGGGAAGCATGCCATTACCCTTTTCCCTGGAATACGCTTGATAAATGGATCCAATTATAATGATTTATCCTGTTAATATTGACAAAGATAAACGGGGAATAAAGAAAATGCTATTAGAAAAGCTTCTCTCTTTTGACGAGATAAGGCAGGAGAATATGTTCAAAACCCTCATTGATATCCGCTTCCACGAAGTCAATCATGTACTGCCCGCATTTTATTTTCAACTCATTATTGTACTTCCGGATTGCTTCTGTGTATTGTTCTTTAACTCTTGAGGGAAATACTTTCAAATCCTCTCCTGTTTCTAAATCTATAAAGCGGTAAGGGCGGTTATCAAAATTAAAGTCGCTTTCACGTTTTTTATCGGTAACATGAAAAAGGACCACTTCATGCTTGTTATGACGAAGGTGTTGTAATGCAGAAAAAAGTTCTTCCGTATTTCCGGAGGATTCCATCATGTCGCTGAAAATGATAACCAGAGAGCGTTTATGGATTCTTTCTGCAAGAAGGTGTAAAGCTTCAGCGGCAGAAGTCGTTTTCCGGCTTCCATCCGGAGGAGAGGCCAGTAAGCGTTCCAGTTCCCCGAACAGATATTTCTGATGTACGGCATTGGAGCGGGTTTCCGTATGAAGTTCAATACGGTCGGAAAAAATACTGATTCCCGATGCATCCCGTTGTTTATGAAAAAGATAAATCAGGGATGCAGCAGCATAAATAGAAAATGTGATTTTATTAAGCTTATCAGGCCCCGGATCCGGAATGACCGGATATTGCATAGATGAGGAATTGTCAATCAGTATCTGGCATCGCAGATTGGTTTCCTCTTCAAATCTCTTAACATAAAGACGTTCCGTTCGTCCGTATAATTTCCAGTCAATATTTCTTACAGATTCTCCCGTATTATATTGACGATGTTCGGCAAACTCAACCGAAAAGCCATGAAACGGACTTTTATGAAGCCCGGTAATAAAGCCTTCTACTACCTGGCGGGCAAGGAACTCCAGAGATCCGGAAAACTGGACCCGGCTTAGATCAAGAGAGCGGGTACCTGACATCCGTTATCAATCAGATATATTTTTCGACAAGAGCTTTGAAGGAAGCTTTTGGAACTGCTCCAACCTGTTTGTCGACTACCTGGCCATTTTTAAAAAACAACACAGTAGGAATATTCCGGACACGGTATTCTGCGGAAACCTTAGGATTGTCATCTACATTAACTTCTCCGACTACAATCCTGCCTTCATATTCAGACTCCAGCTCATGAATAATCGGCGCTACCATTCGGCAAGGGCCACACCATTCTGCGGAAAAATCAACAACAGCAAGTTTTTCCGCTTTTAGGATTTTTTCTTCAAATGTTTGATCTGTGAGTTTTTCGACCATATCTTTAAATTTTTAAATATGTAAAAATAAACATACAAAAATACAATTTTTCATATGAACTTTTCATTCTTCGTTTCCCCGCGAAAATTTTTCTAAATTTTATCCCTTGAAACCGAATATTGGATTTCGGGGTAGACCGACAGGGAAAGAATGAAGGGTTTCGGATCCACTTTGTACTTTCCTGAAAGCATTTCAATATTCAGTTTCTCTTCTCCATCAATAATATTGAACGTCAGTGGACATTTTCCTTTATTTTCATTCGCCTGCTTAACCAAAAATTGAGCCGTTTCTTTATTTATAAAGTCCAAAGGAATTTTCAAGGTGATCATCCGGCAGAATTTTTCAAAGATATCTGAGAGTAAATACATGGTTGATACTCTGACAACCATTTGATCCGGAGAATCATAGCGAGGCTCGACATGAGCTTTTATGAACACAAAGGTACCTTCACTGATAAGATGTTTATTACGAAGGTATTCATCGGAATAAATGGTAATTTGTATGGAATCAAAATAATCCTCAACGGTAAAGCTTCCATAAGGTCTGCCTGTTTTTCCAACACGATGGTTAGCCGTTGTGATAATTCCGGCAAAAGTGATTTCCCTGTTCCGGAGGGATTTTAAATCCGGCAAAATTTCAAGGATTGAATGAGTGCAGAAGTTCTCTATTTCAGGACGGAAATCATCCAGCGGATGTCCTGACATATAAATGCCGATGGTCTCTTTTTCAAACCGGAGTTGTTCCAGCTTGGTCCAGGGTTCACAGGTTGGGAAGACAATAGAAGGAAGCATTACATCCTCTTCTCCTCCGAACAATGACGCCTGAACAGAAGAGCTTCTGGCCTGAAAATCTGCAGCATATTTCAGAAGCTTTTCGAGGAAAGTAGTCTCATCGCCGTTTTGTTTGAAAAAATACTGAGCCCGGTGGGTTCCTTCAAAGCAATCGAAAGCACCGGAACGTGTCAGGGCTTCAATTGACCTTTTATTCACAGAACGGAGATCGATACGGGTAACGAAATCGATCATATCCCGGAACGGTCCGCTTTTTTCTCTTTCATCTACAATGCTTTGAGCAGCAGATTCACCGACATTCTTGATACCAGCCATCCCAAAGCGTATCTCTCCTTTTTTATTCACCATAAAATGGAGATAACTTTCATTTACATCCGGCCCCAGGATTTTTAATCCCATCCTGCGGGCTTCCTCAATAAAATTCGTGATCTCCTTAATATCATGCATATTTCTGCTTAACAGGGCAGACATGAATTCAGCAGGAAAATGTGCTTTCAGGTATGCCATCCGGTAAGCCACATATGCATAACAGGTAGCATGAGATTTATTGAAAGCATATTTTGCAAAGGATTCCCATTCGTTCCAGATCTTGGAGGAGATCTCTTTTTTGATCCCGTTTTTCAGACATCCTTCAAAGAATTTCGGTTGAAGCTTGGCCATCTCCGATTCAATCTTCTTACCCATGGCCTTACGCAATGAATCGGCTTCGCCTTTTGTAAATCCGGCCAATTCCTGCGACAAAAGCATGACCTGCTCCTGGTAAACCGTGATCCCGTATGTATTATTCAGGTACTTTTCCATCGACGGGACATCGTATTCGATCTTTTCCTGACCATTTTTCCGGGCAATATATTTCGGGATTTTTTCCATAGGGCCCGGTCGGTACAGCGCATTCATGGCAATAATATCTTCAAGGCAATTGGGTTTCAATTCCCGGAGATATTTTTTCATACCCTCCGATTCAAACTGAAAAATCCCGGTTGTTCTTGCTTGGCAGAATAGCTGATAAGTCTCCTTATCATCCAGTGGAATAGTCTCAATATCCAGTTCGAAGCCTTTTGATACCTTGATATTCCGTATTGCGTCCTTGATGATGGAAAGTGTTTTCAAGCCGAGGAAATCCATCTTCAGCATTCCCACTTTTTCAATATGTTCCCCTTCAAACTGGGTGACCCAAAGCTCGGAATCCTTGGAAGTGGTTACCGGGATATAATTCATCAGGTTATCCCGTCCGATTATGATTCCGCAGGCATGAATACCCGGATGCCGGATAGATCCTTCAAGCTTTTCAGCATATTTAAGAGTTTCGGCTACGAGGGGATTCGGTGAATTGCGGGCATCATCGAGTTCAGGTGATTCAAGATACGCCTGTTTTAAAGTAATTTTAGGCCTTTCGGGAACAAGTTTGGCAAGATGGTCAGCTTCGGATAACGGCAGTTTTTCAACACGGGCGACATCCCGGATGGCCATTTTGGCAGCCATTGTGCCAAATGTAATAATCTGGGCTACTTTATCCTTGCCATATTTATCCACCACATATTTCATGACCTTTTCCCGGCCGTCTTCGTCAAAATCGATATCGATATCAGGCATTGAGATCCTTTCCGGATTCAGAAAACGCTCAAACAGAAGATTGTACTTCATCGGTTCGACATCGGTGATCTGAATACAATAGGCCACAACAGATCCTGCAGCCGAACCACGTCCCGGCCCGATAGAAACGCCCATCTCACGGGCAGCATAGATAAAATCCCGGACAATCAGAAAATAGCCGGGAAATCCCATGTGTTCTATCGTATTAAGCTCATATTCCAGCCGGTCCCTGATCTCCGGTGTGATTTCAGGATATCTTTTTTCGGCACCCTGGTATGTAAGTGCCCGCAAATATTCATTTGCATTGGCATAACCTTCCGGAATCGGAAAATCAGGCATTACAAGTTCATGGTTAAGCTTATAAAAACTGATCTTTTCGAATATTTCCATTGTGTTGGAAAGCGCTTCCGGAACATCAGGAAACATCTTTTCCATCTCAGGACCTGTCTTGAACCATTCCTGGCCTGTATAACGCAGACGAGTGGGATCATCCAGATCTTTCCCTGTATTGAGGCATAAAAGACGATCATGAGCATCCGCATCTTCCTCATTCAGGAAGTGGACATCGTTGGTCGCGATCAGCTTAATTCCCAATTTAACAGATAGCTCAATCAACGCTTTATTGACCTTTTCCTGCCTTTCAAAAACACTGCGGTCGCGGTTGGGATCCTGACACGGATGACGCATCAGTTCCAGGTAATAATCATCTTTAAAGAGATCCTTATAAAACATTATAGCCTGCTCGGCTTTATCCATCTGATCATTCATAATTGCACGTGCCACTTCGCCGGCAAGGCACGCAGATGATGCAATCAGGCCCTCATGATATTGGGAAAGCAATTCCTTATCAATACGGGGCTTATAATAATGCCCTTCCGTCCAGGCTAATGAAATCAGACGGATCAGGTTCTGATATCCCTTATAATCTTTCGCCAGCAGAATCAAATGATCGCCTTTACGATCGATCAATTCGTTACGGTCATGCCTGCTTCTTCTTGCCACATAGGTTTCACAACCAAGAATCGGTTTGAAACCCTCATGTTTACTAGCTACATTATGAAATTCTTTTAAGCCATATAGATTCCCATGATCTGTAATCGCAACACCTTTCATTCCATTTGCGACTGCTTTCTCAATCAGATCATGAATCCTGCACGCTCCGTCAAGAATAGAATACTGAGTATGTACATGAAGATGAACAAAATCTACCATCACCCAATCCCCCGGGAAATACTTTTAAATTAATAAATTATTAGAATTGAATCCCGTGCCAGAACGGGAACCAGTGAAATGTAAAATTAGTCAAAAAGAAGGAACATTTTGTTTTGTTGAAAACTATTCGTTCGCCCGTTTTCGTAACCGCTTCAATAACCGGAGATGGCCGCTAAATTCTATTTATTTTTAAACAAACCGGCATATTTTTCATTATTTTTGTAGAAAAGAGAAGCCTATGTTTGACATCTATCACCTTCACCCGATGGTGGTCCATTTTCCGATTGCCATTATCTTTATCGGATTCCTTGCCGATATTCTGAGTCTTTTTGTGAAAAAAGAAAAATGCCTTTCAAAAATGGGATACTATCTTGAAATCCTGGGAATGCTGGCAGCTATCGTTGCATTTGGTTCCGGTTATTTTTTCACAATGCCCATGGAGGGAGAAGCCGGAATGATCAGGGATAAGCATGAACTTTTTGCTACTCTTACCCTGATAACCATCATCATTGCTACCTTTTTCAGGATTCTGACGGTTTATTTGAAAAAAGAGGATACCAATCTTAAATACCTCACACTCTTTCTTTTTTTCCTTGCTTTCATCTTTGTTGGATATACAGGATACCTTGGGGGAAGCCTCGTATTTAACTTTATGATTGGTATTTAAAAGATTTTTTTCAGAAAAGTGAAATTCCATTTGATCAGGGATTTATCATCATTTTTCTTTTATTCTTTGGGAGATTCAAAAAAAATACCGAATTTTGCAACCCTTTTCTAATGAAAGGTAAAAAACATTATAAAGGTTAATTAACATCAAATTACATTATGCCAGTAAAAATCAGATTACAGAGAAGAGGTAAAAAAGGACAGCCTTTTTATCACATTGTTATCGCGGATGGTCGTGCACCACGGGACGGAAAATTCATTGACAAGATTGGCACATATAATCCATTGACCAAACCGGCTGAAATAGATATCGAATTTGACAGAGCTCTGGATTGGCTTAAAAAAGGAGCCCAGCCGACAGACACAGTACGCGCTCTTCTTTCCTATAAAGGGATCATGTACAAACATCACCTTTTGAAAGGTGTTGCTAAAGGAGCGTTAACTCTTGAACAGGCTGAGGTAAAATTCCAGGCATGGCTTCAGGAAAAGCAAGCGAAAGTTGCTGGTATCAGAAAAGATGTCGAACTGAAGGAAAAAGAGCTCAAGAAAAAAGAATTGGCCGACGAAACCAAGGTGAATGAAACCAAAGCAGCCGCTCTGGCAGCCAAAATAGCTAAAGCTGAAGAAGAAGCTAAAGCAGCTTCAGCAGCCAAAGCAGCTGAAGCAGCCGCTGCTGCAGGAGCAACTAAGGAAGTTGCCCCGACAGGGGAAAATTCCGAAACTCCGGCTCCGGAATCAGAATCCAAAACGGAATAACCACTGTGCAGGGGTATTTCCTGAAAGGTAAGTTTACAAATCTGTCCTTTAAATAAACACCCCACACGAAATATCATCATCCTCATGAAGCCGGATGAATTTTATTACCTGGGAAAAATACTGAAAGTCCACGGTAATAAAGGACATTTATGGATCCAGCTTGAAACGGATGATCCGGAGCAATATTCCGGAATAGATGCGATTTTCATCGGTATCGGACATGAAAGAGTACCTTACATGATCGATGATTTTGAACTTCGTAGCGGGAATAAAGCTATTATCCGGTTTGAAGATATTCATTCCACAGAAAAAGCTCTTCAATTTACAGGGAAGGAATTATTCCTTCCCTTATCTTTTTTGCCAAAACTCAAAGGAAAGCAATTCTACTTTCACGAAGTGACAGGATATTCTGTAATTGATGATGAGTGCGGTGAAATCGGAAATCTGGATTCCATTCTGGAATTACCCGGCCAGTCATTGATGCGTATTATGCACGGTAATAAGGAAATCCTGATTCCGGCAAACGATGAAACCATCCGGAAAGTTGACCACAAAAACAAAAAAATTCTTATTCATGCTCCAGAGGGGCTTATCGATCTTTATATATAATCTCCAGGTTCTATCTTTTCCGGGTCGATGCAAATCGTTTTTCCATTATTTTTGTCTTCCTTGTAAAACTACCATGAATAAAAAATATTTTCCGGTCATTATTCGGTTTTGTTTACTCTTCTTTTCTATGAATTTACTATATTCACAGGAAGTTACCTCCCTTACACGTATCGTTGTCTTAAAAGTCAGGTCATGAATGTGCACAATTACCTTTTACATGCTCTTACTGTTTTCATGGGATTTTTTGCGATGTTGAATCCTTTGGGGAATCTGCCCATCTTCGTCGATATGGTGAAAAATCTGGATGAAAAAACACAGCGTAAAATCGCGCGAAAATCGGTGATGGTTGCTTTTTTCATCATTTTTTTCTTCTGCATCTTCGGACATTTGTTGTTCCGGATTTTTGGAATTACCCTCCCTGCCTTCCAAATTGCCGGTGGAATCATCGTTTTCTTTATGGGCTATAACATGCTGACCGGTAAGGAATCAACAATAGCCACAGCAGATCATACGCGGAAAAGCGAAAGAGCAAGAATTGCTGATGATTTGGCCATTACTCCTTTGGGCACTCCCCTGCTGGCCGGTCCGGGAACGATATCGGCGGCTATGAACTTTGTAGGAATTGAAAAATCAATCCTGAACGGGTTGATTGTAGTTTCCATCTTTGGAATCATGTGTGTGATTACTTATTTTTTATTCTTATACGGACAAAAACTTTTTGAAAAACTGGGTCCTGACATCCTGAAAGTCATCGGACGGATTATGGGACTCATCCTTGCAGTTATTGCTATTCAACTGATGATCAATGGTGTTGAAGGTACAATTTCAATATTTAAACAATCATGAAACGAAATTTTTTCATTCTTTCAATCCCAGTCATTTTTATCACCCTCTTCTCTTCCGGCTGTGCACATAATGTAAAGCAATACTGGCCGGATGGGACACTTAAATCCACTATGTTAATTAAAAGCGGACAAAACGTGGGCCCGGCTGTCTGGTATTTTGAAAATGGTAAAAAAATGCTTGAATGCAACTACCAGGATAATAAACTGGAAGGACTTTTCCGTCGATACTATGATAACGGAACCCCGAAAGAAGAATTCAATTACAAAAGCGATAAGCGACATGGACCTTTTAAAACATGGGACCGGCTGGGCAGAGTGAAAGAAACCGGTAATTATTTGAATGGAATGATGGACGGAGCATATAAAAAATTCTATAAACTGGGGACAATCGAAGAGGAAGGAGAATATTCCGCAGGACAATTTAATGGAAAATGGTTTTATTATGATCCATATGGACATATGATCGGTATAAAAATATTTGATCATGGAAAACTTCTATCCCATGAAGGGATTGATCCAGGTACAGTAGCTAAAAAAGAAGAAGAGGAAGAATAAATATTAAATGCATTTAATCATTTGGTTATCTCCATTATTCCCTTTAATTTTGTTGCATAATCTCTAACAGAAAAGACTTTTATTTTTTATACTAAAAAAAATACAAACTTCTAAAACACGATTAAAATGAACTTAGAAAAAATCATGACTGACCTGGAGAAAAAACATCCAGGAGAAGCAGAGTACCTTCAAGCAGTTCGGGAAGTATTGGAATCTATTCAGGATGTTTACAACGAAAATCCTCAATTCGAATCCGCACACATCATTGAACGTCTGGTTGAACCTGACCGTATCCTGACTTTTAAAGTTTGCTGGACAGACGATAATGGTAACGTCCAGGTTAACCAGGGCTATCGCGTACAATTCAACAATGCAATCGGACCTTACAAAGGCGGTTTACGTTTCCATCCCAGTGTGAACCTCAGTATCCTGAAATTCTTAGGATTTGAACAAATCTTCAAGAATAGCCTTACCACTCTCCCGATGGGCGGTGCAAAAGGTGGTTCAGATTTCGATCCTAAAGGCAAATCCAATGCTGAAGTTATGCGTTTCTGCCAGGCTTTCATGCTTGAACTTTGGAAAGTTATCGGTCCTGAAACCGATGTTCCTGCTGGTGATATTGGCGTTGGTGGTAGAGAAATCGGTTTTCTGTATGGAATGTACAAGAAACTGGCTCGCGAAAATACCGGAGTTCTTACCGGAAAAGGACTTAACTGGGGCGGCAGCCTGATTCGTCCGGAAGCTACCGGATTTGGCGCAGTTTATTTTGCAGAAGAAATGCTGAAAACCAAGAATCAGTCACTGAAAGGTAAAACCGTTGCTATTTCCGGTTTCGGAAACGTAGCATGGGGCGCCGCAACAAAAGCTACTGAACTCGGTGCTAAAGTTGTTACCATTTCTGGTCCTGACGGTTATATCTATGACCCGGATGGAATCTCTGGAGAAAAAATCGACTATATGCTCGAACTCCGTGCTTCCAACCAGGATATCGTAAAACCGTATTCATACGAATACCCGAATGCTAAATTCCATCAGGGTAAACGTCCCTGGGAAGTAAAATGTGACATTGCTATGCCGTGCGCAACTCAGAATGAACTTGATAAGAAAGATGCCGAATTGCTGATTAAGAATGGCGTTTTCTGCGTAACTGAAGTTGCTAACATGCCTTGTACTCCGGAAGCTATGGAAGTTTTCCTGGATAGCAAAATCCTCTATGGTCCTAGCAAAGCTGTCAACGCCGGTGGTGTTGCCACATCAGGACTTGAAATGTCACAGAATGCTATGAAACTGAGCTGGCCGAAAGAAGAAGTTGATCAACGCCTGCATCATATCATGAAGAGCATTCACGAATCCTGCGAAAAATACGGTAAAGGAAAAGATGGTTATGTGAACTATGTTAAAGGTGCTAACGTAGCCGGTTTCCTGAAAGTTGCCAACGCAATGCTTGATCAGGGTATTCTTTAATCTTTATTGATTATTTACCGGATTTCCCGGTTATAAGATAAAATCCCGGCTTCCCGCCGGGATTTTTTTATTTTTGTGATCTCAAAACGACTTGTATGGTTTTAGCCCAACCTTTATTCCTTTTAGCCTTAACAGCTCTTGCTATACCTGTCGTCATTCACTTGTTCAATTTCCGGCGATACAGGAAAATATATTTCTCTAATGTCAGGTTCCTGCAAGAGATCCGACAGGAAAGCCGTCATCGTTCACAACTTAAACAACTGCTGATCCTGTTGATGCGCATCCTTGCCATTGCCTGTCTGGTTCTGGCTTTTACACGTCCCTATATCCCCTCTCCATGGCAACATAAAACAGGACAGGGCAAACAACTGGTCAGTATCTATATTGATAACACTTTCAGTATGGAAGCACTTTCCCGGAACGGAACCCTGCTGGAATCTGCAAGAAAAAAAGCCCATGAAATCGCTGATGCATACGGCCCTTCCGATCAATTTCAGCTTCTTACCGCTGATTTTGAAGGACAACACCAGCGCTTTGTTTCCCATGATGAATTCAATACTATGGTCGACGAAGTACATCTGACCCCTGCCATCCGTTCACTGAAAGAAATTCTTACCCGCCAGGCAGAATTGTTTACCGGAATGCATCATGCAAATGCAATTTCTTACATCATCTCTGATTTCCAGAAATCAACATCCGGAATTCAGGACCTTCCCTCGGATACAAACACTATGCATGTCTTTGTCCCGGTTTCCCCTGAAAAAACAGATAACCTTGCGATCGATTCCGCCTGGTTCGATAACCCTATCCAACAACCCGGACAAACGGTCAATCTGAAAATTCGTATCCGGAATTACTCCGGAGAATCTCTTGAAAAAATCCCTGTCCGGCTGATTATCAATGAGGCTGCAAAAGCAGTTGCCAGCTTTTCCATCGAAGGAAATGGAACACAAACGGTTACACTCCCCTATTCCAACAATGCTTCCGGTATCCAATACGGGACACTGGAAATAACCGATTACCCCGTTACATGGGATGACAAATTCTTCTTTTCATACCGGATCAACAGTGTGATCCCGATCCTTTGTATAAACGGAAAAAAGGAAAACCCTTTCCTGAAAGCCTTATTTGAAAACGATTCTGCATTTTCTTTCCGGTCTGCAAATATCAACCAGATCGACTTTTCCATCTTTGGTCATTATCCACTGATCCTTTTAAATGAACCGGATGATATTCCTTCAGGGTTGATCCAGGAATTAAAAAAATATACCGGGAACGGAGGAAATATTGCATTTTTCCCGGGTGAAAATGGTTCAACGACACAATATTCCGCCTTTTTCAATTCCATGGAAATTGCAGGATTTTCCGGTATGGATACAACCCGTCAGCGTATCTCCGAAGTAAACCTGGAAAGCAAACTGTATTCAAATGTTTTCGAAAAAGATGCTTCGGGACATGTTGTTCTCCCTGAAAATGCCGATCTGCCTGTTGTTAAAAAATATTATGTTATTGGACAAAAAGTCCGCTCTGCCGGAGAAGATCTGCTGAAGCTACAAAATGGCAAAACATTTCTCAGAGTCACCCCGGTTGGTAAAGGACAAATCTATCTATTTGCCTCCCCTGCAGAAGAAGCCTTTACCGGATTCCCGAAACATCCTCTCTTTGTTCCAACACTATACCGTATAGCCATGTTAAGTCAGCCTTCCTGGCCATTGTTCCATGACCTTTCCTCAGATCAGCCCATAGAATTGGAAAGCGACTCTGTAAAATCCGAACCCGTTTACAAAATCAAAAAAACTACCGGTGGATTTGAATTCATCCCGGAAGTCCGGAATATGGGAACGGTTACCCTCCTTTATACTCATGGACAAATCAAAGAGGCAGGGCAATATACGATCGAAAATGACGGGAATATTATTCGCGGATTGTCATTCAATTACAACCGTCAAGAATCCGATTTACGATGTTATTCAACCCGGGAATTGCAATCCTTCCTGAAACAATCCGGTTTAAAATACCAAACTGTGCTGGCCTCCCGGCATGCTCCCATTTCCGGGCAAATCAGGGAAATGAGCCAGGGCACACCTTTATGGAAATGGTTTGTGATTATGACACTCCTTTTCATCGCGGCAGAGATAGCTATCATCCGCCTCATGAAAGATTAAAAATTATCCTGCAAATTCCGTCTTGACATTAATATAACCAGGGTATTGAAGAGCTCTCGAACCCATCATGATGGTGGGTCTGATCTTGATCAGAATCCGGGTCGGTTTGTTACCTGCACCGGCTAAATTAAACCCGAAATTTATAATAGCATCCAGTGATTTACCTTTTAAGACCTGTTTCAGATCAAAAGTAAATTGCATCGGTATGATAGCGGTTCCGTTGTTGGGAGGGATGACGAACGATCTCGACATACTGCCCGCGGTCATTTGGATATCATCAATGTAAAGAATATAATCAATCTTGTTCAGGCCGGCTGATGAAGTATTCGGATTCCTTCCCTGAAGATTTAACTGCAATGAAAGTGGAAACGAAGGTTGTGCAATCGCTTTGGTGATTTTGGCAACATCCTGAATTCTCAGATCCTTAAGATTCTTATAATTCTGAATATTTACTCCGGCGACATTCACATCCTGCACGGACATGATCCTGAAATCGCAGTTTTTAAGATTAATAGCCTGTTCTGCCTGCTGAACGACACCGCAACCTCCGCCAGAAAGTATTAAAGCAGTTAATAAAACAAATCCGGTAATTTTTTTCAGGTTCTTTTTCATAAACAAGCATTTTGAGTTCCTGCAAAGGTAAAATCATTAAAGAATCAAAGAAATATTAAGGAAAAGTTTTTCAGGAATGATACAACTTAAAAATCCATCCTGTTCATTATATTTGTAATAATATATATGAAAATTTTAATCCTTTGTACCGGTAACTCATGTAGGAGTCAGATGGCAGAAGGGTTTCTTAAATCCTTCGACTCGCGGCTTGAAGTATATTCTGCAGGAACACAACCTGCTCCAAATGCCAACCTGATCGCAGTTGCAGCCATGAATGAAGTGGGGATAGATATATCGCAGAATAAACCCAAGAGTGTCGATCTTTTTCTTTCGGATTCCTTTGATTATGTGATAACGGTTTGTGACAATGCCAGGGAAAGCTGTCCCGTCTTTTTCGGGAAGGTAAAA
>JAUZOW010000047.1 GCA_030706225.1 Bacteroidota bacterium
ATTATTCGAGGTTTTTCCTCCATATGAAAATCCAATTTAAAAAAAAAGGAGATCACGATTTGTGATCTCCTGCAAATATCTAAAAATGATAACGAATATACAGAATTTAAAAGCTATTTTTTCTGCATTCCTTTAATGTGCGCAATATATTTGTCGATATCACGGCTTTCAAATGATCTCGGGTAATCGTTCTTTATCTGTTGATAAACTTCAAGAGCCTTGTCAAATTTTTGCACTTCTTCATATGCCCACCCTGCTTTCAGGAGCAGATACGGAGTAGTAAAATCGTTTTTGTTTTCATTTGCGCCTTTCAGGTAATATTCAATGGCTTTATCCACCTGCCTCAGTTCCATGTATGAATCACCGATTGCTCCGGTTGCCATAGGCTTTACTACTTCATCTTTGCATTTAAAACTCTTTAGGAATTGGATCGCTTTTTCAAAATCTCCTTTTTTCAAATAGCAAATTCCGGCATAGTATTTTGCAAGATTTGCAGATTTTGTTATACCGTAATCATCAATAATGGCAAGAAATCCCAGATAATTTCCATCGCCATTGAGCGCTTTGTTGATGGAATCCATCTCAAAATATTTTTCTGCCATGAACATTTGACCCTGGGCTTCTTTTTCCTTTGGAGCAAGATAAAATCTCTTGAATCCGAAAAATCCAAGGACAATGACAATAATAGCACCCACAATGATCAGGATGATTTTCTGATTTTTCTCAAAAAATTGTTCAGTTTTACTAAACGCTTCCTCGACAGAGCCGATCCTTTCTTCGGTTTTATCGGTATTTTTTGCCATAGTTTTGTTTTTTAGAGAAGTGCAAAATTATACTTTTTATTGACATCCGGCAAATCCCTGCATTTTTTTTACTTTTGAGCATCTCCAACAGAAAGAAGGATATGAAGGATAAACAATCCATAACTTCCACTGAAAATAAGGCTTTGCTTGATTTTTTCTTATCATTTGTTTCGGAAAGAAGAAAAAAAAATTTCGAAGAAAAGATACAATCAAGAACAAAACATATCACCCTGGTTCTGGAAAACATTTATCAGCCGCATAATGCCAGTGCGGTTCTCCGGACATGCGACTGCTTTGGAATCCAGGATGTACATATTATTGAAAACAGGAACAGGTACCAGGTCAATCCGGATGTAGCATTAGGTTCTTCAAAATGGCTTACGCTGAGCAAGTACAATTCCGGTGCCGGCAGCACAAAAGAATGTTTGATGCGGCTTAAAGAAGAAGGCTATCGGCTGATAGCCACTACCCCTCACCAGAATGATTATACACCAGATACCCTTCCGCTGGAAGAAAAAACAGCATTGATTTTTGGGACGGAACTTTCAGGGCTCACCGATGATGCATTGAGTCTGTCGGAAAAATATATCCGGATCCCGATGGTAGGATTCACGGAAAGCCTTAACATATCTGTCTCTGCCGCTATTCTCCTTTACCGGTTGTCAAGTCGTTTAAGGGAATCTGATATTCCATGGCAACTTACCGGAGATGAAAAGATTGCTGTGATGTTAGATTGGGCACGTAATTCCGTAAAAAAATCCGATCTCCTTGAAAAAACATTCCTTGAGAAAATGGCTCCCGAAGGAAAAAAGTAGCAACATTTTGTTATTTTTGCATTAATGCAACTCAAATCCTAAAACATTCGTACTATGGGAAAAGGAGACAAAAAAACCCGAAAAGGTAAAATACACATCGGATCTTATGGTGTCCGGAGAAAAAAAAGAAGAAATATCATTCATAAACCTTCTCTGAAACCCTTTAAAGAAAAAAAGGCCGTTGCTCTTGAATCCAAACGGGATATCAAAGAATCTGAAGTGATCCGCGAAACGGTAAAGCAGGAAGAGCCGGTGGTTGCAAAACAGACAACCCTGGATTTTGCTAATACCGAAAAGCCCGTAAATGTTCCGGAATCCATTTCCAAACCATCTAATGAAGTTAAGTCTGAACCCATGAAAGAAGCCGGTACTGAAGAGGCTCCGACGAAAAAGGCAAGGAAAGCTCCGGCGAAAAAGGTGGCTTCTGCAAAAGAAACTTCTCCTAATTCTAAAGCAGAAAAGGAGGCAAAACCCAAAACACCTAAGTCGAAAAAGAAGCCGGATGCATAATGGCGACAGATACTATTCTTCATTATTTTCCGGAACTTTCTTCTCACCAGCAGCGACAACTTCAGCAATTGAGAGAGTTGTTTACCGAATGGAATAATAAGATAAACCTCGTATCCAGGAAAGATATAGAAAATCTGGAGATCCATCATTTTCTTTATTCACTTGCCATTGCCCGTCATTTCCCGTTTAAAGAAGGATGCACGGTATTGGATGCGGGTACCGGAGGCGGTTTGCCGGGATTACCTCTTGCGATATATTTTCCGGAAGTCCGTTTCATTCTTGCCGATTCAATTGGAAAAAAGATCCGGGCTGTTCAAAGTATGGCAGAATCCCTGGACCTGAAGAATGTGACTGCAATATGTACCCGTGTCGAACAACTGGATGGACCTTATGATTTCATTACCGGAAGGGCTGTTACTTCTTTGCCGGAAATGGCGAAAATTTTAAAAGGAAAGATCAGCAGTAAAAATCTGAATCCTTTCCCAAACGGACTTTTGTACCTGAAAGGAGGAGATTTCAGTGAAGAAGCGGCTAAACTGACTGCTTCCTTTAAGATTTATGAGCTTCACGATCTTTTCAGCGAAAGTTTTTTTGACACCAAGAAGCTCATTTATATTTATGGAGATGAATTACTTAAAAAATAATCTTTGCGATTAGGCAGATTTTTCATTATTTAGCTGAAATTTTTACATTTCTTTAACGGTTAAAAATACCACTTTATGGCTCAAGCTAAAAAGTATGTTCCTTTTGTCTCTGCGGAGACAAACATGAAAGAATTCACAGTCCGGGCATTGATCATCGGATTGTTTTTTGCAGTCATTCTGGGTGCGGCTAATGCTTACCTGGGATTGAAGGCCGGAATGACCATTGCAGCAACTTATCCTGCTGCTGTTCTTGGAATGGCTATTCTGAGAATTTTAAAAGGTTCCATCCTGGAAGAAAATTTTGCACGTACCGTCGGATCGATTGGTGAATCGGTTGCTGCCGGTGCTATTTTCACTCTTCCCGCATTCTTTGTTTCAGGGTTATGGCCTGAATTTTATACGGCAGGCCATTATATGACGTCAACGCTTATTCTGATTGCCGGCGGTGTATTGGGGATCATGTTTGTTGCCCTTCTTCGCCGCGTCATGGTAGAAGATGCAGAACTCCCCTTCCCTGAATCTGTTGCTGCATCTGAAATTCACAAAGCAGGACAATCCGGTTCCGGTGGATCCAAATTCCTCTTCTGGGCTATGGGTTTCGGTGGATTGATCAAGATACTCGGTGAACTCAGACTTTTTCAGTACCTGTGGGAACATTTCATTGTCTTCGGTAAAAAAACCATTGCAGGGACTATATTTACCGGACAGGGCGGTATGTTGCTCAGCTCTCCCGGCGTCAGCCCTGCATATATGGGTGTTGGTTATATTATTGGTCCGCGGCTTGGCGCTCTGAACTTCAGCGGTGGTATCCTCGCCTGGGGGTTGATGGCTCCTATGATCATGTATTTTCTCATGCCAGGAATCAATCTTCAGGATTGGGCTGCATTCCTGATGTCGAGTGACCATACACTGACCCAGCAAGCTGCTATGACTAAGGTTTCTGATCCCAGTTACCAGATCTACCAGATCTGGAAATATATCATTCGCCCGATTGCAATCGGCGGTATGCTGATCAGCGCAGCTTATACATTATACATCATGAGAAAGAGCCTGATCACAGGAGTGGCCCGTTCCGTATCAGATGTCAAAAAAGCTGCAACAGGAATGGAATCTCATGCTCCACGTAATGAAAAAGACATCAGTTTTGGCTGGATCATGACCGGAATCGGTGCTACTGCCATTATGACCTTCTGCATCACCTACTTCATTTTTGAAACCAATATCCTGATTGCGGTGGTTGCTGCTACCGTTATGATCGTTCTTGCATTCTTCTTTGCTGCTGTTTCCGGATACCTTGTCGGGATCATGGGATCCAGCAATAACCCGATCAGTGGTCTTACTCTGACCGCTTTGGTTGTCACCGCTTTGATCCTGGTTGCACTGGGTGTCCAGGGAAATGCAGGAGTTGCTACTGTTCTGGGTGTCGCTGCCATTGTCTGCGTTTCCGCAGCTGTTGCCGGTGAAATGCTTCAGGACCTTAAAGCGGGTCATATTCTTGGTGGAACCCCCTGGAAAATGCAGCTGGGTGATATCCTGGGTGTAATCCTTGCTGGTTCTGTCATGTTTGTCGTTCTTGCTTACCTAAACGATGGCGATATTGCCAACGGAAAAAACCTGGAAAAAATCGGACAAGGTTATGTCGGAGGTTTTGGAAGTAAAAATCTTTCCGCTCCTCAGGCAAGCCTGATGGCCATTCTTTCCCGCGGAATCGTTCAGGGACAAATGGCATGGCCTCTGATTATTGCCGGAATGCTGATGGGCGTTGCTTTTATCCTGATGCAGGTAAAAAGCCCTATGCTGGTCTCCGTCGGTATGTACCTCCCTATCGAAACCACTTTCGCTATTTTTGTCGGTGGCCTGATCAAGGGAGCAGTCAATATGGTCAGCGAACGCAAAAAAATGAATGCTTCGCAGAAAGTCAGGGTAGAAAATACAGGAGTCTTACTTGCTTCAGGGCTTATAGCCGGTGAAGCGCTTATGGGACTTGTCATCGCTATTTTAGCTGTTATGAACATCTTCCTGTACGACTATTTTACATTCTTTAAGGAACCAACTTTCTATATCAGCTTTATTATTCTGGCAATTATCGCATATATTCTGATCCGTATTCCAATAAAGAATGCTGGTAAAGCAGATGAACCGGCACCACCGGCAGCCGGAATGTAATGCTATGAATTTTTTTCAGAGAAGAAAGATTCTGCAGAAGGTCAATTATCTTGACCTTGTACCGGTGCGGCTGATGGATCATGAAGTACTGGAAAACGGGAAAGTTGATATATTGCTTCCAAGGTTTAAAAATATCTATTGGAAAAGATTATTCTACAACACCCGCAGAGAGGAGAATATCCGGATTCATCTGGATGAAATCGGATCACAGATCTGGCTACTCCTGGATGGAAGATTACCCGTAAGAGATATCTCGGAGAAACTTCAGGCAGCAATTCCGGAAAAACTTCAGCCACCCGAAGAAACCGATACACGGGTGACACAGTTTCTTTCATTGCTTTACCAGGAAGACTATCTGACCTTCCGGGAAATAATGAATGAAAAAACATCCGGTAACTGATAGAAAATATTTAAATTTGAAAGTCGGAAGCTGTCAACGGTTTCCGACTTTTTAAAACGGAGGAAAAAATATTATGAGTAAAGACATCTTAAACCTTGAACCCAAGGCTTTATGGGCTGATTTCTATGCCCTGACTCAAATCCCGAGACCATCAAAAAAAGAACAGAAAATCCAGGATTTTCTTTACAATTTCGGGAAAAAACTGGGATTGGAAACAATCCGCGATGAAGTAGGAAACATCATCATCCGGAAACCGGCCACACCAGGAATGGAAAATCGTAAAGGGGTTATTATCCAGGCACACATGGATATGGTTCCCCAGAAAAACAGCGATAAAGTTCACGATTTTGAAAAAGATCCTCTCGAACCCCATATTGACGGTGAATGGGTAAAAGCCACCGGCACAACACTGGGCGCTGATGACGGAATGGGTGTAGCTGCTGCCATGGCAATCCTGGAAGCAAAAGATATTCATCACGGTCCCATTGAAGCTCTTTTCACCACTGATGAAGAAACCGGAATGACAGGAGCTTCCGGAATCAAAGGAGGTTTGCTGAAAGGCGATATCCTGTTAAACCTCGACTCCGAAGATGAAGGCGAGCTGTATATCGGATGCGCCGGCGGAACAAATGCAACGTTAGTCTTTACATATAAAGAAGAACCGGTTCCTCAGGGTGTTGCTGCGTTTAAGCTTGCGGTCAGCGGAATGAGAGGCGGACATAGCGGCACAAATATCAACCTGGGAAGAGGAAATGCCAACAAGGCTATTACCCGTATCTTATGGCAGGGTGCACGCAAGTATGGTCTCCGCTTATCGGATATCGAAGGCGGCAGTCTCCGGAACGCAATCCCGCGTGAAGCTTTTGCAACCGTCACGATCCCGGTTAAGGAAAAAGATAATTTTGCAAAATGCGTTCAGAAAATGGCTGACATTCTGAAGAATGAACTTGCGACAGTTGATCCTGACCTTAAAGTGCAGCTAACCCCGGTTGACCTTCCCGGTTTCGTTATGGATGAAAAAACCCAGAACAATCTTATCGCCGCTATTTATGGCTGCCCCACCGGCGTCATGAGAATGAGCGATGATATGCCCGGACTGGTTGAAACATCCAATAACCTGGCTATGGTTAAATCGGAAAACGGAAAAATCACTGTTCTTTGCCTGTTAAGAAGTTCCGTTGATTCAGCCAAATTGGATCTTGAATATATGATCCGTAATATCTTCGAACTGGCAGGTGCCGAAGCTAATTTCGACGGACAATACCCGGGATGGAAACCGAATACGGATTCCCCGATCCTGAGACTTATGCTCGATATTTATAAAAAGCTTTTCGGAAAACTTCCCGAAATCAAAGCTATTCACGCCGGCCTGGAATGCGGCCTTTTAGGTGGAATCTATCCGAACTGGGATATGATCTCCTTCGGACCTACCATTAAATTTGCCCACTCCCCGGACGAAAAAGTTAATATCGAAACTGTCAATAAATTCTGGATTTTCCTGCTTGAAACATTGAAAAATGTTCCAAATAAATAATTGACGTTTGGAGGTTTAAAAAATTAGCGTATCTTTGCACTCCCAAAACTCATTGAAAAATGACCAAGAGAACATTTCAGCCATCTAACCGTAAAAGAAAGAACAAACACGGTTTCCGTGAACGGATGGCAACGGCAAATGGCCGCAAAGTACTCGCTTCCAGACGGGCAAAAGGAAGAAAGAAGCTTACAGTTTCTGATGAACAAAAAGGAAAGTAAAAAATTTTCCGTTATAGAAAAAGAAGATAATTAACTTTATCTTCTTTTTTTATTTATTGACCATTCATATTCATCCCATGAAAAATCTCTCGTTTAAAAAGGTTATCCCCTATGTGGCGGCAATCCTGATTTTCCTTGTCATTACCATGGTTTTTCTAAGCCCGCTGATTGAAGGTAAAAGATTATACCAATCCGATATCGTTCAATTCAAGGGAATGTCAAAAGAAATTGTGGATTTCCGGGCACGGACAGGCCAGGAACCTTTGTGGACCAATTCTATGTTCGGCGGAATGCCGGCTTACCAGATCTCAACTGTATATAAGGCAAACCTGATTGGCTATCTGGACAATATTCTTACCCTCGGCCTCCCCCACCCGGCAAACCTTGTTTTCCTTTATTTTCTGGGATTTTTTATTCTTCTGCTGGCTATGGGAGTCAATCCCTGGCTTGCTATTGCAGGCTCCATTGCTTATGCCTTTTCGTCTTTCTTTTTTATTGTTATCGATGTCGGACATAACTCACAGGCACATGCTATCGGATATATCGCCTTTGCCCTCGCAGGAATTATTCTTGCTTTCAGGAAAAAATATATCGCAGGAGGTATCCTTACCGCTCTCTTCCTGTCGCTTGAACTCAAAGCAAACCACCCCCAGATCACCTACTATTTTGTTCTTCTTGCTGTAATCCTGGGAATCTTTATCCTGGTTCAGTCAATCCGGGAAAAGGATTTTGGATCATTTATGAAATCTGTCGGGGTGATTTTTGTCGCCGGGATCTTTGCACTATTGACCAACATCACCAGCTTATGGGCAACCAACGAATACGGAAAATATACCATCCGGGGAAAAACAGAACTGACTTCTGAAAAAGAAAACCGGACATCCGGACTGGATAAAAGTTATGCCACCCAGTGGAGTTACGGAATCGGTGAAACCATGACGCTCATGATCCCTGATTTCTACGGTGGATCTTCTTCCGGCAAACTGGGAGAAAATTCAGCAACCGCTAAAGCATTACGTCAGAATAATGTTCCGGATGAAAATATCAAGCAATTTATTCATCAGCCGGTACCTCCTCTCTACTGGGGTGATCAACCGTTTGTTGAAGGACCTGTATATGTCGGTGCTATAATAGTATTCCTGTTCCTCCTGGGATTATTTATTGTCAAAGGCCCCGTCAAATGGTGGCTTCTGGGAGCAACCGCTTTGTCCATCGCGCTGGCATGGGGACATAACTTTATGGCATTGACCGACTTTTTCCTGATGTACGTTCCGGGATATAATAAATTCCGTTCCGTATCCATGATCCTGGTTATTGCGGAAATAGCCATGCCTCTGTTGGGAATATTGGCGTTAAAGGAAATATTTGATAAAAAGCAGGATAAGAAAAAGCTTTTTAAATACCTGAAAATTTCATTCTATATTGCAGGTGGTCTGACATTGATCTTTGCCGTCATACCTGGAATGTTCCTGAATTTCAGTGGCCCCAGCGACAGCCAGTATGCTCATCAGTACCAAATCCCTGACTGGCTTATTCAGGCCATCCGCGACGACCGGATCAGACTGGAACGCCTGGACGCTCTGCGTTCGTTTATTTTTATAACTCTTACCGCTTTATTGATCTGGGGCTTTCTATATGAAAAAGTTAAAAAAGAATATGCTTATGTAGCTCTTATCGTTCTTTTCCTGGTGGATATGTTCCCGGTTAACAAACGTTATCTTAACAACGACAGCTTCACAAGCAAATCGCAATCGGAAAATCCCATTGAGCCTTCACGGGCCGATCAGATGATCCTGCAGGATAAAGATCCGGATTTCAGAGTACTGAATGTTATGGTCAATCCATTCCAGGATGCCACTACATCCTATTTTCATAAATCCATCGGCGGATACCATGGCGCCAAATTGCGCAGATATCAGGAACTGATCGACAACCAGATCAGCAAAAATAATATGGCTGTGCTGAATATGCTGAATACGAAGTATATTATTACGGCTGGTGGTGACAGGAACCCCGTTGCACAAATGAATCCGGAAGCAGCAGGACATGCATGGTTTGTTAAAGCTTATAAAATCGTTCCCAATGCAGATGCCGAACTGAACTCACTGACCCATTTTAATCCGAAAGATACGGCCATCATTGATGCACGGTATCAGGGACAACTGGCTCAGTTCCAATCCGGAAGAGATTCACTGGATAATATTCAACTGGATTCTTATGCTCCGAATGACCTGAAATACACTTATTCTTCAAAATCCAACGGTTTGGCTGTATTTTCAGAAATCTATTATCCTAAAGGATGGAATGCCTACATAGATGGCAAACTTACTCCTCACTTCTGCTCGGATTATGTATTAAGAGCGATGGTTCTTCCTGCCGGCAATCATAAAGTTGAATTCCGGTTTGAGCCGAAAGTATATTTTGTCGGGGAAAAGATCTCTCTGTACAGCTCAATTCTCCTGATCCTTCTTGTTTTGGGATTCGGAGGATGGGAACTTCAGAAAGTTCTCCGGAAGCGCTCATGAAAAAAGTACTGGTAATAACCTATTACTGGCCTCCCAGTGGCGGAGCAGGTGTTCAGCGTTGGTTGAAATTCATCAAGTATTTCCGGGATTTCGGATGGGAACCGATAGTATATACTCCTTCCAATCCGGAATTTCCGGATTCAGATAATTCTTTATTAAATGATATTCCTGACGGTATAGAAATCATCCGTCACAAGATCTGGGAACCCTATCAGGTTTATAAGAAGTTTTCGGGAAAGAAAAAAGAGGATAAGATCCAGGCTGCATTCCTTTCGGAAAAGAGAACAAATCCCATCACAGAATCCATTTCTGTTTGGATCCGTGGAAATCTTTTCATTCCGGATGCAAGGAAATTTTGGATAAAGCCATCGGTCAGGTTTCTGAAGAAAAAACTTGCCGGTAAAAATATTGATCTGATTATTTCCTCAGGTCCTCCGCATACCACTCACCGGATCGCCCTGAAAATCTCCAGATATCTTGGTAAACCCTGGCTTGCCGATTTCAGGGATCCCTGGACGGGCATCGATTTTTATAAAGACCTGAAACTTACCCGCTGGGCCGACCGTAAACATCATCGTATGGAGCGTGAAGTCCTCCGAAAAGCTGAAGCCGTCACGGTAATCAGCCCAACCATGGCTGAAGACTTTAATAAAATTTATCCAAGGAAATATGAAGTGATCACCAACGGGTATGATCCGGAAGATATTTCCATTTCCGAAACCCCGGAACCTGATGAAAAATTCTCCCTGGCATATATCGGGACACTGACCGCTACACGAAACCTTCCGGTACTCTGGAATGTTCTGGGTAAATTGGTCAGGGAAAACAAAGAACTGGAGAAAGACCTGGTCATCCGGTTGGTGGGGAAAGTCGATTTCAACGCCACGCAATCAATCCGGGATGCAGGTCTGGAGACGTTTGTTTCCCGCACAGAATATCTTCCTCACAATGAAGTAATCAAAATCCAGCAGCAGTCCTCTGTACTTTTACTGCTGATCAACAATACACCCAATGCCCGTTGCATTCTTACGGGAAAATTTTTCGAATATATGGGTTCACGCCGCCCGATTCTTTGTATCGGACCTGAAAACGGAGATGCCGCAGCGATTCTGAGTCAGACGGGAGCCGGACTAACCTCAGGATTTGAAGATGAAGAAAAGCTTAAAGAGAATATCCTTCAATATTACCGTCTTTTCAAAGTCCACCGGCTGGTTTCCCTTTCATCGGGTGTTGAATCCTTTTCCAGAAAAAACCTTACCGGTAAGATGGCTTCTGTGATGGATGCCATTACCCGTTAAATCATTAACGGAAATTTCGTATCTTTGCTGAAACAACAGTTCTTTCTATCGCTTCCGCATAAAGCGGGGGAGGAAAGTCGGGACAACACAGAGCGCCATACTTCCTAACGGGAAGGCTTCCAGGATCCTGAAAAGGCCAGGAAGACAGACAGGGCCACAGAAAATTACCGCCCCGTGTATTCGGGGTAAGGGTGAAAACGCGAGGTAAGAGCTCACGGATCTGCCTGGTGACAGGCAGATGGGGTAAACCTTATGGGTTGAAAGACCAAGCATACCGGTTGTCAAGGGTTGCTCGTCCAATGCCGGGGGGTAGGTCGCTTAAGCCGACTGGTGACAGGCGGCTCAGATAAATGATAGAATAGTACAGAATCCTGCTTATAGAACTGTTGTTTTTTTATTACTTATGAAGATCGTATCCATTGTCGGCGCCAGGCCTCAGTTCATCAAGGCAGCAACAGTTTCACGAGTTATCCGGGAAACAAAAGGTATTCAGGAGATCTTACTCCATACCGGCCAGCATTATGATGAAAATATGTCGGAAGTATTCTTCCGGGAACTCGATATTCCGGAACCAGTATATAACCTGGAAGTCGGCTCCGGCTCCCACGCTGTGCAAACCGGCTTGATGCTGAAGGGAATTGAAGAAGTCCTGCTGAAAGAAAAGCCTGACTGGACCCTGATATACGGGGATACCAATTCCACACTGGCAGGCGCTCTGGCATCCGTAAAACTCCACATTCCGGTTGCGCATGTAGAAGCAGGACTCAGAAGCTTTAACCGGGATATGCCGGAAGAGATCAACCGGATCGTAGCTGACCGTGTTGGTGATCTTCTCTTTGCCCCTACCCCGACGGCAATGAAAAATCTTGAAAACGAAGGACTTGCTTCCATCAGCTGTTTTACAGGTGATGTGATGTTTGACTCCATCCTTTATTATAGCAATAAAATTACCCGGGAACCTTCCCGGTATAAGTCGGAAGGAATTCCTTCACATTATTACCTGGCAACTGTTCACCGTGCAGAAAACACGGACGATCCGGAACGGTTGAACAACATTCTGAAAGCCTTTT
Source organism: Bacteroidota bacterium (assembly GCA_030706225.1). Classification (GTDB taxonomy): domain Bacteria; phylum Bacteroidota; class Bacteroidia; order Bacteroidales; family FEN-979; genus JAUZOW01. The sequence goes on from JAUZOW010000047.1 coordinate 11,984, forward strand.
CAGAAATCCAGGGTAATATTCTTCTCCCCCTTCATCCCCGGACCCGAAAAGCGATAGCACATCATTTTAATATTCCTTCCAATGTAAAGGTCATTGAACCGGTTGGATACCTGGAAATGCTCAAACTGACCATGGATTCCGAGAAAGTCCTTACCGACTCCGGAGGGCTTCAGAAAGAGGCTTATTTTCTTGGTAAACCTTGTATTACCCTTCGTACAGAAACAGAATGGATTGAAACACTAAACAATAACCAGAATATCATCACCGGAACCGACCCGGATAAAATCCTGAAAGCTGTTGCAATGAAAGTGACTCCTTCAGGGAATAATAATGAATTTGGAGACGGAAATGCTGCCGGTGCGATCCTGAAATATCTTTTCCTTTCCCGGTAATTTACAATTTTATTCCCCGAATTGCGTTTTTTTTAAGATTTTTTCACTGAAAATTGTTAATAAAATCATTGATTTTACTAATGTTATAGCATTTCCGGATTGGAGAATTTTTTGTACCTTTGGATTATAATTTAGAAATAAGTATAAGGCTGATTATGAACGATTTAGAAAAAGAGCAAGCGAGTAATAATTATACTGCTGATAACATTCAGGTGCTGGAAGGGCTGGAAGCCGTCAGAAAACGTCCTGCCATGTACATTGGCGATGTCAATATCAGGGGGTTACACCATCTGGTTTATGAAGTTGTTGACAACTCGATTGACGAAGCGCTGGCGGGATTCTGCAACAAGGTTGATGTAATCATTCATGAAGATAATTCCATCTCTGTAACGGATAATGGTCGTGGCATTCCGGTTGACATGCATGAAAAGGAACATCGTTCAGCTCTTGAAGTGGTAATGACTGTCCTGCACGCAGGGGGTAAATTTGATAAGGATTCCTACAAGGTTTCAGGAGGATTGCATGGTGTCGGGGTTTCCGTTGTGAATGCTCTTTCCTCGAAAATGAAAGTTACCGTTCATCGTGGAGGTAAGATCTACCAGCAGGATTATGCTTACGGTAAGCCTCTTTATGATGTCAAAGCTATTGGCGATACAGATAAAACAGGGACTATTGTTGAATTCAAACCCGATAATACTATTTTTCTCTCCGAAATATATGATTACGAGATCCTTGCATCCCGTTTGCGTGAACTTTCCTATCTTAATAAAGGTATCACACTTACGTTGACCGATTTACGTGATAAAGATGATAATGGAAATTCCCGCTGCGAGACGTTTTTCTCACGTAACGGTCTTCTGGACTTTATCAATTACCTGGATGAGAACCGGGAAAAACTGATGCCGGACCCCATTAGCATTGAAGGCGAAAAAAATAATATCCCTATTGAAATTGCAATGCAATACAATACTTCCTTCTCTGAAAATATTCATTCCTATGTGAATGATATCAATACACATGAAGGAGGCACCCACCTTGCCGGATTCCGCAGGGGGCTGACAAGAACACTGAAAAGTTATGCCGATAAGACCGGAATGCTTTCCAAATTGAAATTTGATATCAGTGGTGATGATTTCCGGGAAGGTCTGACTGCCATCATTTCCGTTAAAGTTCAGGAACCTCAATTTGAAGGCCAGACAAAGACCAAGCTGGGTAATTCGGAAGTTATGGGTGTTGTTGATCAGCTTGTCAGCGAATTGCTCAATTATTACCTTGAAGAACATCCCAAGGAAGCCAAAACCATTGTCAATAAAGTTATTCTGGCAGCTACTGCCCGTCATGCAGCACGAAAAGCACGGGAACTTGTTCAGCGTAAAGGAGTGCTGAGCAGCGCTTCATTGCCGGGAAAACTTGCAGATTGCTCGGATAAAGATCCTTCACGTTGCGAGATATATCTTGTGGAAGGTGATTCCGCAGGTGGTACGGCAAAACAGGGACGCGATCGCCGTTATCAGGCTATTCTTCCCTTGCGTGGAAAAATTCTCAATGTGGAAAAAGCCATGCAATACAGGGTATTCGACAGTGAAGAAATAAAAAATATTTTTACAGCTCTCGGCGTTACTATTGGTACACAGGAAGACAGTAAAGAACTTAATATCGAAAAACTCAGGTACGACAAGATCATTATCATGACGGATGCTGATGTCGATGGCAGTCACATCGCCACATTGATTCTGACCTTCTTCTTCCGTTATATGAAAGAACTGATCGAGAACGGGCATGTATATATCGCAACTCCACCTCTTTACCTGATCAAAAAGGGAAACAGCCAGAAATATTGCTGGACTGAAGAGCAAAGAGGACAAATCGTCAGCGAATTTGCAAGCAACGGAAATGAAACCGGAATTCATATTCAACGGTATAAAGGTTTAGGTGAAATGAATTCAGAACAGCTTTGGGATACAACAATGAATCCCGAATTTCGTACTTTGCGCCAGGTTACTATCGAAAACGGATCGGAAGCCGACAGGATCTTTTCCATGCTGATGGGAGACGATGTTCCTTCCCGCAGGGAATTTATTGAAAGGAATGCAAAGTACGCCAAGATTGACGCATAAGTTATTCTGATTAAATAAAATATCACATAATCTTTCCCCATGAACCAGAAAAAAGTGTTTTACTGGGTTGGGGGAATTATCCTTCTGGCTATTGCTGCTTATTTTTTATGGCCTAAAAATAATAACGATCAACAAATTACGGCCAAAGTCAAAAAAGGAACATTCCCCATTGAAGTGACCACCGCCGGTGAATTAATTGCAAAATCTTCCCTGAAGATCGAAGGTCCCCAAGGTCTGCGCCAGATCCAAATCTGGCAGGTAAAAATCCAGGACATCATTCCCGATGGTTCTGTAGTTGACTCCGGTCAATATGTCGCTACTCTCGACCGGAGCGAAATATCTAACAAAATCAAGGACGAGCAAACTAACCTGGATAAATATGAAACCCAGATGACAAAAACCCGTCTGGATACATCCCTCGACCTCAGAGGTGCCCGTGATGAGCTGATCAATCTTAAATATGCCGTCGAGGAAAAAAAGATCACCCTTGAACAATCCAAATATGAACCTCCGGCGACCATCCGTCAGGTACAGATCGACCTCGAAAAATCAGAACGTGCTCTCGAACAAGCAGAAAAAAACTATAAGCTGAAAACCCAAAAAGCCGACGCTAATATGCAGGAAGTCTGGTCTTCTTATATGCAGGCTAAACGCAAACTTGAGCAATTGATGGATGTTCTGAATCAATTTAATATTACAGCTCCCAAAGCCGGTATGGTTATTTATCGCCGTAATTGGGACGGATCCAAACAGGGAATCGGATCTACCGTAAACGCCTGGGAAAATGTCGTCGCCGAATTGCCTGACCTTTCTGAAATGATCTCTAAAACCTATGTCAATGAAATTGATATAAGTAAGATTAAAGTCGGTCAAAAAGCAAAAATCGGAATTGATGCTTTTCCTGATAAAAAATTTACAGGAAAGGTCACAGAAGTCGCAAATATCGGAGAACAAATCCAGGGTTCCAATGCTAAAGTTTTTGAAGTCAAAATCCTTATCAATGAATTTGATTCCATTCTCCGGCCTGCAATGACTACAAAAAACACGATTGAAACAGCGGTGATACCCAATGTTTTTTTCATCCCGATTGAAGCTATTTTCAGTTCCGGACTATCAACCTATGTTTTCATTAAAAATGGAGCCAGAATCCGTAAACAGCAGGTAATCGTTGGACAAAGTAATGATAATGAGATTATTGTGAAAGCCGGATTAAATGAAACTGATGAAGTAATGCTGACACAACCGGATGGAGCAGAAAAAATGAAGATGTCTGAATTACCTCCGGATGTGATCAAAAAATATCAGGAGAAGCCTTCTCCGGTAAGTCCGTCGGGATATCATTCAAGAATCAATAAAACAAAAAATTAAGTGCTCGAAAGGTACAAATATATCCTGAGCATTGCCCTGGATGCGGTATTTTTAAACCGGGTCCGCTCCATGCTGACTGCTCTCGGGATTATCTTTGGAGTGGCAGCAGTCATTGCCATGATGGCTATTGGAAATGGAGCAAAGAAAGAGATCCTTGATCAGATGAAGTTGGTGGGGATCAATAATATCATTATTACTCCCAAAACTGAGAAAAGCAATAAGGAGACAAGCAAATCAGGGGAATCCAGCAGTCAGGACCAACAAAGCCAACAAAAACAGGGTGTTAAAAAATTTTCACCAGGACTGACACTGGCCGATGCCTCCAGTATTAAGGAAGTAATTCCCACCGTTTCAAAAGTAAGCCCTGAAGTCCTTTATGACGTAGATGTCATCAGTGAAGGGAAAAGATACTCAACTAAAATATCAGGTGTTTCGACCGATTTCTTTTCCATTTTCAATCTTTCGATTCAGGAAGGAGAAATGTTCAACAGCGAGCAGCTGATTGAGGGAAAACCGGTTTGCATCATTGGCCCCATCATCCGTTCAAAGTTTTTTCCCCAGGAAAATCCCATTGGACAAGCACTTAAATGTGGCAATATCTGGATGACCGTGATCGGTGTTCTGGAAAAAAGAGATGTAACTCCGGCTGCTGTGGAAAATCTGGGAATATCCGATTATAATACGACCATTTTTACTCCGATCCAGACCTTGCTGCTCAGGGTTCGCGACCGTTCATTTGTGACCTCCTCCTCTCTTCACGGCGGAAGTTCTATGTACGTGTCAGATGATTTTGCAGTAGGATACAGTTCCGATAATGAAAATGCAGGAATCTCCAACCAGATAGATAAAATCATAGTCCAGGTAAAGGATAGCAAAGAGATAAAGCCTACAACAGATGTACTGAAAAGAATGATCTTGCGGCGACATAACGGGATGGATGATACAAATATCAAAGTACCGGAAATGTTATTAAAACAAGAACAAAGGACAAAAGACATTTTCAATATAGTACTGGCAGCTATTGCCAGTATCTCCCTGCTTGTCGGCGGTATCGGAATCATGAATATCATGCTTGCTTCTGTACTGGAACGTATCAAAGAAATCGGAATCCGTCAGGCTATCGGAGCAAGAAAAAGCGATATTGTCATGCAATTC
>JAUZOW010000048.1 GCA_030706225.1 Bacteroidota bacterium
CTGAATTTCTTCTCCACGCCATGCTATATGCTGGATGCCTCCATCACCGATATAGCAGAAGGAGCCGATAATATTGTCAAAGCGATGCTGAAAGTGTTGTAAAAGACCTCAGGGATCAGCAATACACTTTGGGTTCCAGTTCCTTGTTGAACAGCATCAGCCCGTTCATTGCCATAGCCCGCATTTCATCTTCACCGGGATATACAAAAACAGGAGCAAGCCTGCAAACTCTTTCTTTTATCTTATTGACGAAATATTCATCATGAGCAATACCGCCTGTGATGAGAATTGCATCAACCTCACAGTTGAGAACAGCCGCCATAGCGCCTACTTCCTTTGCTGTCTGGTATGCCATCGCATCATAGATCAGTTTGGCTTTTGCATCGCCTTCGCTGACCCTTTTACTGACCTCCTTGGCACTGTTGGTACCCAGGTAAGCGACCAGTCCGCTTTCACCGGAAACCATTTTCATAACTTGCTGTTCCGTGTATTTCCCGCTGAAGCAAATCTTGACCAGTTGATTGGATGGAAGAGTCATGCCTCGTTCGGGAGTAAAGGGTCCTTCACCGTTTAATCCCTGGTTGACATCAACAACCTGCCCTTTCAAATGAGCTCCGACGGTAATGCCACCTCCGAGATGAACCACCAGAAGGTTCAGGTCTTCATAACGGCAATGGATGGATTTAGCATATTCACGTGCGATGGCTTTCTGGTTCAGTGCATGGAATATACTTGTGCGTTCAAACAGCGGATGACCGGCAATACGGGCAAGATCCGATAATTCATCAACAACAATGGGGTCAACAATATATGCTTTTGCACCAGGTATCGACTCCGCCAGGTTATGGGCAATCAATCCTCCCAGGTTACTGGCATGCTCGCCGAGCTTATCGCTCAAAAGATCTCTGATCATAGTATCGTTCACTTCATAAACACCGGAAGGAATCGGTTTCAGAAGGCCCCCTCGTCCCATGATGATCTGAACATTATCCAGAGAAATCCCTCCTTTTTTCAATTCACTTAGAATGACACCTTTTCTGAATTCAAATTGATCCGTAATCTTTTTAAATGGTTTCAGATCAGACTTGGAATGAAAAATTGTTTTCTGAAATAAAGGATTTTCACCATCGAAAACAGCAATTTTCGTAGTCGTTGAGCCGGGATTTATTGCAATAATGCGAACATCATTAATCATAGAATATAGATTTTATTAAGTTGGTTTTTCAATTTTATGGTTGTTCCTTACTTTGCTATGACTGATTCCATAAGTAAAATAGATACAGAATCCAATAGCCATCCATATGATCAGGCGGAGCCATGTATCCAGAGGGAGCGCAGCCATCTGAGCCAGGCAGATAATGGCTCCCAGTATCGGAATAGTCGGAACAAAAGGTGTACGGAACGGGCGTTTCAGATCCGGGCGTTTTTTGCGAAGCACAATTATGCTGATGCAAACAATTGTAAATGCAAGTAATGTACCTATAGAAACCAATTCTCCAAGAATGCTGATGGGAAGGATCCCTGCCAGAATAATTGCCACAAAACCTGTCATCATGGTGCTGACATACGGAGTTTTGAATTTTGAATGCACTTTGGCAAACACCGGCGGTAGTAGCCCGTCATTAGCCATAGTGTGGAAAATACGGGGCTGGCCCATCATCATGACCAGGATAACTGAACTCAGTCCGGCAATAGCTGCAAGCTTTATGATCGGGCGAAGCCAGAACATGCCTGTACCCAGGGCATTTACCCCCACTGCCATAGGATCTGCAACATTCAGTTGGGTATAGCTGACGATACCTGTCAGAACCAAAGCCACCAGGATATAAAGCACAGTAGAGATTCCAAGAGATCCCATGATTCCGATAGGCATATCACGCTGGGGATTCTTAGCTTCCTGGGCAGCCGTTGACACGGCATCAAATCCGATATAAGCAAAGAAGATCACTCCCGCTGCCCGCAGGATACCGCTTGGGCCAAAATGGCCCCATGTACCGTTATTCTTTGGAATAAAAGGATGCCAGTTTGCTTTATTTATAAAAAAGATGCCGATTCCGATAAACAGGATAATCACTGATACTTTGGTGATCACCATAACATTATTAAAGTTAGCTGATTCCCGTATACCAATGATCAAAAGAAGAGTCATCAGCCCTATTATGAACATAGCGGGAAGGTTCATGATGGCTGTGACATGAGGAAGGGTCGCAACATTTATTCCCTTTCCGGCAAGTCCCATGACAAGATTCTTTGTCAGTTCCTGCCAGCCGATATTGGGTATTTCAACCAAAGTGGTTCCGGAAGCAGCCGTCAGAGCTGTCGGCAGGTTGATTCCGAAATCGTGAAGAAAGCTGACGACATATCCTGACCAACCCACAGAGACTGTGGATGCAGCGAAAAGATATTCCAGGATAAGGTCCCATCCAATGATCCAGGCGAGAAATTCCCCGAGAGTTGCATATGCATATGTATAGGCGCTTCCGGATATAGGGATCATCGAAGCAAACTCCGCATAGCACAACCCGGCAAACGCACAGGCAAGTCCAGAGATAATGAAAGAAATTACAATGGCCGGACCAGCATACTGAGCAGAAGCCTGTCCGGTCAAAACAAATATACCGGCACCTATAATTGCCCCGATACCCAGTGTAGTAAGATTCGTGACAGTCAGTGCCCGTTTAAAGCCCTGTTTGTTTTCCGATGCCTGAGAAAGTAAGTCATTGACCGACTTGGTCTGAAATAATCGACTTCCCATAAATATGGCAATTTTAGTGATAAATAATCAGGACATTGCTGCCATATTCCGTGCACCCGGAAAAAAAGCTATTCCATCATTACTGAATGGCAGCAGCCATAATAATACTGGCTTGTTTTGATTCTTCCGTATCAGAACGGGAGGTCAAAATCACAGGAGCAGCAGCTCCAAGAACAACAGCAGCCAGCTGGGCATTGGCAGAAAACCCATACGATTTGTACAGAATGTTACCTGCTTCAATATCCGGAACTATCAGTAAGTCGGGATCTCCGGCTACTTCGCTGACAATATGTTTATGCTTTGCACTTTCGATATTAATAGCATTATCATAACCAAGAGGTCCATCAATGATGCAATTCTTGATCTGTCCACGCTGGTTCATCTTGGCAATAAGTGCAGCATCTATTGTAGCAGGCATCTGTTCATTAACAACTTCTACAGCGCATACCATAGCCACCTTGGGTTTTGCAATACCCAGTTTGTTCATGAAACCAACAGCATTATTAACAATAGCTACTTTGGTTTTAAGATCCGGTGCAATGATCATAGCACAATCAGATACTGCAATTAGTTTATGATATGTAGGTACCTGGAAAAATGCAAAATGAGAAAGAACATCACCTGTTCTTAAACCTACTTCCTTGTCAAGTACCCCACGTAAAAAAGTTGCTGAAGGAACATTTCCTTTCATCACGATATCAGCTTCTTTGGAAGCTACGATACGAACAGCAGTCTTTACAGCTACTTTATCATTCTCTTCATGGACGATCTCCATCCCTGAAATATCAAGCTTCAAGCTTGATGCAATATCTTGAATTTTCTGTTTGTTTCCAACCAGTACAGGTTCGATCAACCCTTTCATTGCAACTCTCACAACAGCTTCAAGAGCATGTTCATCCTGAGCAACAGCAAGAGCTAATCTTTTCTTTCTACCTTTTTTTGCCAGTTCATCAAAATCAGATAATTTGGTAAAAACGGGTTTCGGAAATAAATCATTGTTACTTGTCAACATTATAAAGTCCTCCTACAAAAAATATTTTGGGATATATTGAAATTTTGAGCCTTGGGCGCTGCAAACGTACATGATTTTTGCCAATTACACAAGAACAATGGTTATTTTTTATTCAGGAAAAATTCCTAACTTTGATCGCTTAATAAAATTTACTATAATGGAACTACCTTTTGCTGAATCCTATCGTATCAAGATGGTTGAAAACATCCGGAGAAGTACCCGTGATGAACGCGAAAAATGGATACGCGAAGCGAATTACAACCTTTTCGGACTTAAAAGTGAACAGGTCTTTATCGACCTTTTAACAGATTCCGGAACGGGTGCAATGAGCGACCATCAATGGTCGGCATTGATGCTTGGCGATGAAAGCTATGCCGGTGCCTCCTCTTACTTTCATATGAAAGAAGCTATCAAGGAAATAACCGGATTTGATTATTTTCTTCCTACTCACCAGGGCAGGGCTGCTGAAAATGTCCTTTTCTCAGTACTTGTTCAACCCGGAAATATTGTCCCCGGAAATGCTCATTTCGACACTACCAAAGGACACATTGAATTCCGTAAAGCTTTTGCGGTGGATTGTACCATCGACAAGGCATGGGATACAACCAACCCCTATCCTTTCAAAGGAAATGTCGATCCTGTAAAACTGGAAGAGACATTAAAAAAGAATAATGATAAAATCAATTTTATCATCATTACGGTTACCTGTAATTCTACCGGAGGACAGCCGGTTTCAATGGAAAATCTCCGTATGGTCCGGGAAATCGCCGATCGTTACCACAAACTGGTTGTTTTTGATTCGGCTCGTTTTGCTGAAAATGCCTATTTTATCAAAAAACGTGAAAAAGGCTACGAAAACAAATCTATCCGCGAAATCGCCCGTGAGATGTTCTCCTACGCCGATGTCATGACGATGAGCAGCAAGAAAGATGCGATCGTCAACATGGGCGGATTTATCGGAATGCGCGATAAGGAACTCTTTACCAAAGCCAGCACTTACAACATCATGTTTGAAGGTTATATCACTTACGGCGGAATGTCGGGACGTGATATGGAAGCCCTTGCCGTTGGCCTTTACGAAGGAACCGAATACGAATACCTTGAAACCCGTATCCGCCAGGTCGAATATCTGGGTAACAGCTTGATTAAACTCGGAATTCCTGTTCAACAGCCTATTGGCGGTCATGCCGTTTTTGTGGATGCCAAGAAATTCCTTGCCCATATCCCTGAAGAAGAATTCCAGGCTCAAACACTGGCTATTGAACTTTACAAAGAAGCCGGTATCCGTGGAGTTGAAATCGGAGCTCTCCTTGCCGACCGTGATCCCATTACAAGGAAAAACCGTTTCCCGGAACTGGAACTTCTCCGCCTGGCTATACCCCGCCGTGTTTATACAAATAATCATATGGATGTCGTGATCGCTGCTCTGAAAAACCTTTACGACCGTCGTAAAGAAATCAAGCACGGCTATAAAATCGTTAAAGAAGCTCCAATCATGCGCCATTTCACAATCCAAATGGCTCCGCTCGGATAAAAGCTCCGGCTCCTGCTCATGCAGTTATATGAAATTATATTGATCGGACTGGGATTATCGATGGATTGCTTTGCTATCGCCCTCAGTTTCGGTACTACTCATACCTTTAAATGGAGAGACACCTTGAAAATGGCCTTTTTCTTCGGCCTTTTTCAAGGTGTAATGCCATTATTAGGTTGGCTTCTCGGCGATTGGATCCGTCAGTATTTTGAATCCATCGACCACTGGATCGCTTTTTCCATCCTGGCAGTTATAGGAATCCGGATGATTGTAGAATCATTTCGTAAAGAATCGGACAAGAAAAAATTTGATATCCACAGCACCTCCGTTCTAATTACTCTCTCTGTTGCTACCAGCATCGATGCCCTGATGACCGGGATCGGGCTTGGATTTCTGAAAGTCAATTTACTTTTTACAGTTTCCATCATTGCCCTCATTACTTTTCTCGTCACAATTACCGGAGTCAGACTTGGAGATAAAACCACTTTTCTCCCGGCTCGCTGGGCTGAAAGAACAGGCGGAATCGTATTGATAGTGATCGGCTTGCGGATTCTTATCCAACATCTGTTATAATTTTCTTATCTTTATAAGAAAATCAATACTATGACAAGGATACGAATCACAAAAGAATTTCGCTTTGAAGCGGCACATGTATTGAAAGATTATGACGGCCCCTGCCGGAATATTCACGGGCATTCTTACGAATTATCTGTCACCATATCCGGTATTCCGATTACAGATCCTTCCTCACCAAAGAAAGGAATGGTGATGGATTTCGGAATTCTGAAAAAAGTAGTACAGAAAGAAATCATCGACATTTTTGATCATTCCCTCGTCATAAGCCCGGCATATGGCCCGGAAATCCTGGATCATATGAAGAAAAATTTCTCCAATATCCTGGTCGTGCCCTATCAACCTACCAGCGAAAATCTCCTGATTGACTTCGTTTCGCGAATCACTTCCCATCTGCCTGAAAACATCAGACTCATTTCCATGAAACTCAGGGAAACCGCCTCCTCCTATGCCGAGTGGTTTGAAAATGACAATCTCTGAAAAATCCTTAAATGAAAATATTTATTTCTTTACAATCTTGAACCGGACAGGAATTCCTTCATTTGATAATTCTGTCTCAATGAAATAAATGCCGTCGGAAAGATCTGTCAGATCTATATCCAAATTAACTGCATTATCGACCTTCACTATCCGGAGCCTTCTCCCCTGCATATCCGAGACAATAATCCGGATTATAGCTTCTTCCGGATGGCAGCATACCAGATGTACTTTCCCTTCTGTCGGATTTGGATATGCTTTTACGACGTGAGAAAGGTAATTCAGGTCACCCGTTCCGTATGATCCGGTAATCAAATGTATATCCGCATCATATATATCTTCCTTGTAAAGATGAATGATCTCTGCAGAGGAAAAATCTGAAGCGTTCGGATAATATGTCGGTTTGTAATGAGAATACCTTGCCGAACCTTCGGTAAGGCCTGATTTTACATAATAATCTCCTTCTGCAATTTGAGGAAAAGTATAATAACCCAGCTCGGTAAAACGCACGGTATCTGATGGCTCAGGAAGCCCGCTTTTGACGTGGTACAGGTACGCAATACCCGTATCTCCGGTACTTACCGGATTATTGATGGGCAGATTTCCCGCAAAGAGATGACCACCCAGATTGAAAAATTTTGTGGTATCAGGGCCCGCATAAAGCGTGTCACAATGCGTATCGGTACAATAACCCGAATCGGAAGAATAAATCGTCAGACAAACTCTGTAGATGCCAGCCTGCGAAAAAATATGAACGGGATTCTGCCAGGTAGAAGTTCCTCCGTCACTGAAATTCCAGCTCCATGAATAGATATTCCCGGTAGATTGATCTGTAAAATGAATTTCCAGTGGATTAGCAGAAGAGGCCGTCATGGTAAAGTCCGCATGGCAAGATGGAATATCCTGAGCAAAAGAATTAGTTCCGGCCGGCAGAAAATACACATACAGAAATACAAAAAGTAAAGTCAGTAATGATCGTTCTCTCATGGCCGCTGGTTTTTATAAGCAAAATGGTAATTCAGCCCGATGTTAATTCCTGCCGAATAGGGATGAAATCCGTGATTCACTTCGTTATTGATCACAGGATTCAGGAAATATCTGAATTCCGGGGATGCCGATAAGCTGAAATGCTTCCAGAATCCGTACTCGAAATCCAACCCCGCCCAAACCTGCCAGTTGGTCAGTACTCTTTCTTTGGAATAATTCTGGATGCGGATAATTCTTGAATTCGGGAAAATACCGTCGGGCTCCGGTTCATGTTTTCCTATCAGAAATGAAACGACCGGCCCCATGAGTATTCCAACCCTGAAATTCCCTGATTCAAAGATATTCATTCCTAAAAGTAAGGGAACCTGCAGACACAAATACCTGTTATTAAGGGTTTCGGTATATGAATGAATGACACTATCGAAAATGGGTTTACGGATCGTATTATAAACAATCTGATTTTCGTGAATCGTATAAGAAACGACTTCTGTATAGTATCCAATGCTGTCGTTGGTTTTAAAGTCAACCGTTCCGGTTGACTGATCATAGTAATACCCCAATCCTATTCCGGGGCGGAAATAGAACTTTCCGAAATAATAAGTAAAGTTTACATCTCCATATATATCAAATAAAGAATAAGAATGATCGGTGCGATAAAATGTCATCTCTGGCGACACGCTTAACCCTGCTGCAAGATGCTGCGGTAATCCCTGAGGCTTGTTAAGTGGCTGGATCGGCCGGATATCTTCGATCACTTTTTGAGGTTCGCGGATACCGGGTTTAACGGGAAGTGAAAATGGAATTCCCAACGAAGGAAGAAGAGCAAGGCTATTTCTGTCCCGGTTTGTATTGACAACAGAGCCCATCCCGGTTGTCGTTTGTTTCAGGGTTCCTTTTGAAGCAATAAATTTGCCGGTTAAAGAAGAAGTTGAAGATTTCCCGCCTCCTGTTGCAACAGATTTCCGGTATGAAAATGTTGCAGGAGGTGTTGCGGTTTTCTTCTCCGGGATGACAATTTCCGGTGTTTTTGCAGGAGCCGGAGTTGCCGGTGCAATATTCCGGGAAGCAGTAGTCACAGATGTTCCGGAAACATTTGCAGGAATTTCATTCCGGATTTCATTCCGGGAAAGGGATTTATGCTCAGATTGTGGATTTTCCTGCCTGGTGGCATAATAAATCAGGATGGAAACAAGGATGATCCCCATGCCTCCCCCGATCAGGGTTACCCGGGAAATATTCGTGAAATTGAAGTGTGAAATCTCTTTCCACAGCAACCTCCTCCGGATACTCCTCCACGCGCTGACTGGAGGATCTATCCGGGCATTCCCCAGCGAAGCATGGAAGAAATTGTCCATCTTCTGCTCTTCACCCTGCCGTTGATTTTGTTGCTCTTCCATTTATAATCAGATATTCTGTTTCTTATTCTTTAACCCAATGCTGTTCCTGAGAAAGCGTCGGGCTTTCAATAACTGAGTTTTGGATGTATTTTCCGAGATCCCAAGAATTTCTGCGATCTCTTTATGACTGTACTCTTCAATAACATACAGGTTAAACACCATTCTGTATCCGTCAGGTAATGACTGAATCATCAGGAATAATTCCTCCTGTGAGATCTGCGGGAATTCATCATGATCATTATTTTCCGGGATCTCAATCTCAGGAATCTTCTCAATATCCTCATGAAAAGGGATTCCTCTTTTCTTCCGGGTTATATTGATGGCATTATTAATCATGATCCGTCTGATCCATCCCTCCAGGGACCCTTCACGCCGGAATGACCCGATGTTCTCAAATACCTTAATAAACCCTTCTTGCAGCAAGTCTTTTGCATCATCCTTATCGTTGGCATAACGCATACACAGCCCCATCATCCTGGATGCATATTTTTGGAAAAGGAGGTACTGTGCATTACGTTTTCCTGCAATACAGCCATCAAGTATTTGATCGTCGACGTGCATCCGGTTTTTACTGAATTAAAGACAACAATGGATTATGAAAGTTGCCTCTCCGCTTCAAATTTACGTAAAACCGTTTTAAAAAAGCTATTAAAATAAAAGGATCCCTTATCAGGAAATCTGTCCTGTTTCTTCCTTCAAAACCGGAATTTCAACCGAATGCTTAAAAGTTTTAAAATTCCGGTCGAAATATTTTTTTCCTTTTTCACTAAGCATACCGTTCAGATGATAAACAAAAATCTCATGGAAGATCTTAAAGGAAGAAATTTCATCCTGGGTAAAAAGGTCGTTTTCAAAGAGGTTTTCAATATGAAATATGTGAAGTTTCGAAATGATGTCAACATCCAGGTCCTGGCGAAAAAGCCCTTCTTTTTTCCCTTTTTTTATATTCCGGAGGGTTGAACTCATCATTTTTTTCCTGCGGACCTCCCGCAGGGAATTGAAAAGTTCCGGGTAATATTTCCGGGTATCATAGGAAATGGCTGGATTATAATCACGGAACATCCCGAAAAGGATCCGATAAACTTCAAACAGTTCCTGAAGAGCGTTCAGATCTCTTTTACGGATCTCTTCCAGGTTCCGGTCATGCTTTTCATATTCTAAAAGGATGACATTTCTGACCAGTTCTTCTTTGTCCTGAAAGTGCTCATAAAGGGTTTTTTTGGATATTCCCAGATAATGAGCCGCATCATCCATCGTAACGCTTTTTATCCCGTAACGTCCGTAAAGTTTGGTGACCTGTTCTATGATCCTAAGGGATTTTTTATCCATATAGCAAAGATAAAGATTTTGAAAAAGAGGAAACTTTTAAGATAAAAAAAGTTTTTTCCTGAATTTGCCATATATTTGTGTTATCTGTTGTAAATCAAATTTTTCAGTATAATTCTCTGGCTTATGAAAAGAATGTTGTTCATCACTGGCGTGGTATTGTTGTTCCTTGCCGGATGCGGAACACGGGATAAGAAGGCAAGGTTGGAAAAGCTTAAGAAAGAGCGTGACAGAATCGCAATAGAAATCCAGAAACTTGAGAAAGATATATATCCGCTGGGAATAGCTTCAGCTTACCCTGTCAGGGTTGAATCCCTGACAAAACGTCCTTTTGTTCACTATATTGAAGTTCAGGGGAAAGTAGATGGCAATGAAAATATCGGAGTCAGCCCCCAAACAGTGGGTGTTGTCACGCATATTCTTGTCACGGAAGGAGATTTTGTTAAAAAAGGGCATGTACTTGCCGAACTGGATGCAGATGTTCTGAAACGTTCATTGAAAGAGCTTGAAACACAGTTAAATTTTGCAACCGATCTTTACCAGAAGCAAAAAAATCTCTGGGATCAGAAAATAGGTTCCGAAGTACAGTACCTGACTGCAAAAAACAATATGGAAGCGTTGCAAAATAAAATTGCTACAGTAAATGATCAGATCAAAATGTCGAGCATTATCTCCCCCATTGATGGTACAGTTGAGGAAATTCCTATAAAAGTCGGTCAAATGGCTTCCGCCGGTGTACCTGCTTTCCGGATTATCAATTTTTCAAAGGCAAAAGCTGTTGCCGAAGTTGGAGAATCTTATAGTTCCAGCATAAAGACAGGTGATGAGGTCAAAATTTTTCTTCCCGACCTGAATGTCGAACACACGGAAAAGGTGACTTTTTCCAGCAAGTACATCAATCCAACCAACCGTACTTTCACGGTTGAAGCTGCACTTCCTTCCGATAATGAAGTATACCGAGCCAATATGATTGCTGTCGTAAGGATCCGGGATTATTCGAAATCTTCCGTTATTGCCGTACCTCAGAATTTCATCCAGTCATCGAAAAATGAAGGGGATTATATCTTTCTTGCGAAAGAGGAAAACGGAAAGAAAGTCGCACGTAAAGCATTTATCAAACCAGGAATTACTTATAACGGGCTGACCGAAATCCTGAGCGGCCTGAACGAAGGAGATCTTCTGATCACATCCGGATATAAAGATATTTATGAAGGGCAGTCTATCCGATATTAATATACCGGGATATGAAAGACAGGCAAAACAAACTCCGGGAGTTTTTTGCAACCAGCTGGGCTATTGATAATAAAACCAGTATCTATGTACTGGCGATCTTCATCACCGTACTCGGCATTATCTCTTATCGGAGCATTCCCAAAGAAGAGTTCCCGGAAATTGTAATTCCTACCATCCTCATCAGTACCCCTTACCCCGGAACCTCTCCGGAAGATATGGAAAACCTGGTGACCCGTCCGATCGAGAAAGAGGTGAAATCACTGACCGATGTCAAAAAGATTACCAGCAACTCCATCCAGGATTATTCGGTTATTGTCGTAGAGTTCAACCCGGGAGTGGAAGTCACCGAAGCCAAGCAAAGAGTCCGGGATGCTGTCGACAAAGCAAAGCCCAGTCTTCCTAACAATCTCCCTAAAGATCCTGACATCAACGAGGTGGATATCTCCGAATATCCGATCATGTATATCAATATTTCCGGAGATTATGATCTTCAGCGTCTGAAGAAGTTTGCCGATGATACTAAAGACAAGATTGAAACACTGAAAGAAATCACCCGGGTGGATATCGTGGGTGCTCTTGAGAGGGAAATCCAGGTAGATGTCGACATGTATAAAATGCAGGCTGCCAGTGTCGGCTTCTCCGATATCCAGCGGGCTATTGCCAGCGAAAATGTCACCATTTCTGCCGGGAATATTACCACCTTCGGCACCAAGCGGTCGATCCGGATCACCGGTCAATTTAAATCCCCGGAAGAAATCGGGAATATCATGCTGAAATCCTCCAGCGGGGCAACTGTTTATATTAAAGACATTGCCGAAGTTAAAGATTCCTTTAAGGAACAGGAAAGTTTTTCCCGCTTTAACGGTAAAAATGTCATTACCCTTAATGTGATTAAAAAGAGTGGGGAAAATTTGATCCAGGCTTCTGACAAAATCAAGAAAATCATCAGCGACCTGAAAGCAAACACCTTTCCACCCGATCTCCAGATGAATATTACCGGCGATGAGTCCCGTTACACCCGGAGCACTCTTGACGAGCTGAACAATACGGAAATCATCGGATTTATCCTGGTCACCATAGTCCTGATGTTCTTTATGGGCTTTAACAATGCCTTCTTTGTCGGGTTGTCAGTCCCACTTTCCATGTTCATGTCTTACCTTATCCTTCCCGGGATAGGGTTCACCATGAATATGATCGTGATGTTCTCATTCATCTTCTGTCTCGGTATCATTGTGGATGATGCCATCGTGGTCATTGAAAACACACACCGGCTCCACCGTTACGAGCCGGATATTGTCAAGGCCGCGAAATATGCAGCCGGAGAGGTTTTCCTTCCGATTCTATCCGGAACTCTTACTACCCTGTCGCCGTTTTTCCCATTGTCGTTCTGGCCGGGGACAACTGGGAAATTCATGCATTTTATGCCAGTCACAGTGATTCTTGCTCTTTTTGCCTCTCTCTGTGTTGCATATATTATTAACCCGGTATTTGCGGTTTCCTTTATGAAACATGAATACGACAAGCCGGCTAAAAAAGTCAATTATAAACGTCTGCGTATTGCCAGTATCATTCTTGGATTCGTCGCTACCATTTTTTACCTCGCCGGTTCATTCGGGATGGGAAATCTCTTTGTCGCTGCCATCGTCATTAATATCATTTACAGACTATGGATAACGAAAATTATTTACAGATTCCAGAATAAAGCCTGGCCGGCTGCCATGAGATTTTATGAAATTACACTCCGTTTCTTCCTGAAAAAAAGAAATCCGTACTATCTTTTATATTCCGTTACCGGATTGTTCATCATTACCATCCTGATTGTAGGCGCTATAAAGCCTAAAGTTCTCTTTTTCCCGGATAATCAGCCCAATAACATTAATGTTTTTATCCGGATGCCGGAAGGAACCGATCAGAATATGACCGATAGTGTAATGCGGTTAACCGAACAAAAGATTTACGCAGTAATAGGAAAAAGCAATCCGATTGTTGAATCGGTTGTAACGAACGTGGGTTTCGGCGCAGGTTCGGATATCTGGGACAGGACAGTTTCTTCAAATAAAGGAAAGGTTACGATCAATTTTGTAGAAAGTAAATTCCGACACGGGGAATCCACAACCCATTATATGGATGCCATCCGGAATGCAGTGAAAGATATTCCGGGAGTCCAGATTACGGTTGAAAAGAACAGAATGGGACCTCCTACAGGGAAACCTGTTAGCATCGAAATCACCAGCGAAAATATAGACGATCTGATCTATACAGCAAATGACCTGAAAAATTATCTGGATTCTCTGCAGGTTCCCGGCATTGAAATGCTGAAATCGGATTTTGAAAACAACAAGCCGGAAATCCTGATCGATATCGACAGGGTCCGCGCCAACCGGGAAGGCATCTCTCTCGGCCAGATCGGTTTGGAATTACGAACTGCTATTTATGGGGCGGAAGCATCCAAATACAAGGAAGAGGAGGATGAATATCCTATCCAGATCCGGTATTCCGAGAACCAGAGAGATAACATCAACACATTACTGAACTCAAAGATCACCTATCGCGACATGAATACAGGACAACTTCGCCAGATTCCGATTTCCTCTGTTGCATCAATTAAATACCATGACACATACGGTGGTATCAAGAGGAAAAATCTGAAACGTGTAATTACCTTATCTTCCGAAGTTCTGTCAGGCTATACCCCAAACGAAGTAGTCGCCTCCATCAATAAAGATCTGGCCAATTACGATTTGCTTAAAGGAGTGGAAGTCAAACTGACGGGAGAAAGGGAAGATCAACAGGAAGCCACTATGTTCCTCGGAAAAGCCATGATCATTGCCATCGGCCTGATCTTCTTCATTCTGATTACCCAGTTTGGCTCATTAAGCAAAACATTAATTATCCTCAGTGAAGTCATTTTCAGCATTATTGGCGTATTTCTGGGATTAGTCATCTTTAAAATGCCCATTATCATTATCATGACAGGAATCGGAATCATCGCCCTTGGAGGAATTGTTGTCAGAAACGGAATATTGATCGTAGAATTCTGTGATGTTCTGAAGGGAAAAGGCATGAGGACACGCGAAGCGATCATCCAGGCAGGAAAAACGCGTATTACTCCGGTATTCCTGACCGCTACGGCAACAATGCTGGGGCTTGTCCCCCTTGCCGTAGGATTGAACCTAAATTTCCTGACCCTGTTTACCGAACTCAACCCTCAAATATATTTTGGAGGAGATAATGTCATGTTCTGGGGACCTCTATCCTGGACCATCATTTTCGGATTAAGTTTTGCAACCTTCCTGACCCTTGTTTTCGTTCCGGCAATGTACTTCATCGATGTGGATATGAAATTGCGGATAAAAAGAAGAAAATCCAACCGGATCGTAAAAAAAAACAGAAAATAAAGGAAGACTAAACCTGTTCAAGAAGCTTTGAAAATTTTATCCTCGATTTTAAAAGATCCATGAGCGATTGTATGTATTCACTTTCGGAATCCAGAAACTGATTGTATTTTTGATTCAGGTCCGTGCTGGATGAAATGCCCTGACGGTATTTGGCAACCGTTTTATCATAGATTTTCCTGGCCGTCTCCAGACCCTTCTGTTTGTTGAGAAAAACCCTGTAATAATTATTAAATTCATTACGCTGTGTTTCCAGTTGAAGAGAGAGTGCTACTTTAGTCTTCGCATCCAGCACTTTCATCTTCTCTACATTCAACCGTGCCTGATCAACAGAATACTTGCGGATTCCGCTGCTCCAGATCGGAATAGTCAGAGAAAGCCCCCAACTTGAAGTCATATACCAGGGTTGGTAAGCCTGGAAAAAATTCCAGCTGTTCCTTTGTGCATTTTCATTAAAACCAATAAAAGCGGTCAAAGTCGGATGATAAGAAGTTTTGGACAGCTTATATTGCATAAGAGCCATATATTGCTGCTTTTTCAGTAATTTATAATCAATATTCCTGTTGTAGTCAAATGACTGGCTCATCAATGCATCATATCCCAGGGAAGAAAGGAAATAATTAAGGTTATCCGTCAGGACAATCTGCTGATTCTCATTCAGGCCCATCACAAATTTCAGGTAATTATACGCCACCAGCCTCTGGTTTTTTATATTCATCAAAGTCGCTTCCAGATTTGACTGATTAAGTTCCAGCTGGTCCACATCAATGTCTTCGATCAATCCGTTCCTCAAAATCTCTTTTGCTTCTTTGACCATCTGGCTGACTGTAATGTAGGTTGAATCCAGAATTCTCACATTCTCCTGGATGATCAGAAAGGTGATGTAGGCATCGGTAACCAGATCACGGACATCCATCTGGTCCTTCATCATTTTTTGCCTGGATGTTTCAAGAAAAGCTTTTGCTGTTCGCAATCCGACAAGATACTGGCCACTGTAAATGATCTGGGAAGCCGTTGCACGAAATGTAAAGTTGTACTTTGAACCGAATTGAATGGGAATTTCTTTACCCGGTTGATTAATAAATTCACCGGGAATCAACCAGGTCGCAAGTTGCAGGTAATCTGAATAATCTGCGCCAGCATTGATTTGCGGAAAACCAATGGACGTGTTTTGCTTGACCATTTTCCGGGCAATCTCTACGTCAAACCGGGAGTTCTTCAGATCGTAATTGTTCTCATAAGCATAATCCTGAGCCTGTTTCAGTGAAAAAGAAAGAGGAACCTGGCATAAAGCCGGCTCTTGAACGAAAAAGCCGGACATGGTCAAAGCAATGCAATAAAATGCAATTGCCTGACGAATCATAACTCACTCGAATTTGTTAAAATTAACTTTTATTTTTTGTTTTTCGTAATATTCTATTCCTTTCTGATTGGCAATACCACGGATAAAATTATCGAACATGACTTCAAACAAAGTCTGGAAACTGAATTTTTCTGCAGGGAAGAATTCAGGATTATGCAGGTCGAGAAGGCGACGGATATACAAACGGGCAAGCAGTTCAACACTGAGGTCATCCCGGTAAACTCCCTGGTTGATCCCTTTTTCCAGGTTGATCTTTATTTTTTCATAAATGAATTCTGTACGATCATCGATATGCTTGCGGTAGATATCTGGATAATATTTTAAGAGATCAAAGGTCATTGATGGACTGACATCGCGGAATCTTCCACCAATTTCCTTACTCACGATCAGTAAGATATCGATGGCATTTACACCCTCAAAATTATAGGTGTCAAAAATAATCTCAAAATTCTGACGCTCCAGTTCAAGCAGTTTTTCAACCAATTCTGTTTTGCTTTTAAAATAAGTATAAAGCTTCTTTTTAGGAATCCCGAGATCACGGGTGATATCATCCATTGAAACGCTTCTGACTCCGTATTTATAAAAGAGCTCGCGTACTTTTTCAAGAATTTCGGATGTAGAATTCTCCATAGGGTAGGATTTCGTGAAATAAATTGTTAAATTTTATCCATTATATCAATGAATAAAGCTTTTTAGAGAATCTGGAGGAAAAATTTTCCGGACATCAAAAGTACAAAACGGGATTTTAGAAACAAAATAAATATGAAAAGTTTCTTACA
>JAUZOW010000049.1 GCA_030706225.1 Bacteroidota bacterium
CCTGAAAAAGGCATCAAATCCGTCGATGTACTGAACAAGATCAAGGAGAAGTTGAGAAATCAAGGTGTTCAGCTTTTTGTACAACATGAATTTGTCGGATTTGACAATAACAGGCACGTTACCTTTAAAAATCAGGGACAGGAAGTCGTCGTGGAAGCGGATTACATTCTTTTTGCTTTAGGAGGTGCTTCATGGCCAGTAACAGGTTCCGACGGTTCATGGCGTGCTATTTTTGAATCTATGGGTATTGCAACACTTCCTTTTCAATCGTCAAACTGTGGTATGAACATTCGGTGGCCGGAAACTGTAAGCCAAAGCCATGCCGGGAAACCAATTAAAAATATACGGCTCTTTGCCGGCAATATTGAAGTGAAAGGTGAAATGATTGTTACAAAATACGGTATTGAAGGCAATGCGGTTTATCCCCTGGTGCCTTCCATCCGGGATATGCTTAATGCGAATGCCCCGGCAACCCTCTATATCGATTTTAAACCCTTGAATACCGGAGAGCAACTTTTAAGTAAAACCCAGGGAAAGGATGTCAGAACGAAAGATTACGGCAAAATATTCAATCTAAACACCGCTCAACTTGCCATTTTAAAAGCCTTTACTGACAAGGAGACTTTTCTGTCGGTTTCCAGGTTCATCCAAAGCATGAAAAAGCTGGCCATTCCCATCGACTCCCTGCGGCCGGTAGAAGAAGCCATCTCCACCATTGGCGGAATCAGCCTGGAAGAGTTAAATGATGACTTCTCGCTGAAGAAATACCCCTGGATTTACACCATTGGCGAAATGGTTGATTGGGATGCCCCTACCGGAGGATATCTCCTTCAGGGCAGCTTCTCGATGGGTCACTATGCGGGGAAAGCGATAATGGAAAGAATGTGAATCGTGAGAGGTGCATATTCCCTTCTGATAATTCCGGACAAAGTAAGACGGAATAGTCAAATGGGATAGATTAAACCGGTGTTTTTCCGATCTTTGCCGCAGAATTATTTTAAAAATGTCCGATATTATCATCCGCAATGCTTCCGAAAACAACCTGAAATCTGTCAGTTTAGTGTTACCCAAAAATGAACTGATAGTTGTGACGGGTGTTTCGGGGTCAGGGAAATCTTCATTGGTTTTCGACGTGATTTACCGGGAAGCGGAAAACCGTTTCTTCGGTTCATTTTCTTCACAAGCCCGGCAGTTTCTCGGCAAGCTGAAACGGCCGGATGTGGAGAGCATTGAGGGATTATCTGCTGCCATTGCAGTCGATCAGCGGTCTGTTGTCCGTAACTCCCGTTCGACCGTCGGGACAATTACAGGTATTTACGATCATCTCCGGTTGCTTTTTGCACGAACTGGAATTCCTGATGACTCTGCATTGCAGCCCTTGATCCGCAGAAGCCTTTTCTCTTTTAATACTCCGGAAGGGGCTTGTCCGGAATGTAAAGGGATCGGGGTACAGGACTGCATCGACCCTGCTTTGTTCATCGCCGATGAAAATAAGACTCTTCGCGAAGGAGCTCTTATTCTTTCCACTCCGAACGGTTATATTATCTATTCCCAGGTCACCATTGACGTGCTCGACCAGGTTCTGAAGTCGGAAGGGTTTAGTGTGGACATTCCCTGGAAAGACCTTACTCCTGAACAAAAACATATCGTTCTTTTCGGAAGCAACAAGATCGAGATTCCTTTTGGAAAACATACGCTGGAATCGCGAATGCGCTGGAACGGAATAACGGCAAAGCCACGTGAAATGGGCTTCTACAAGGGGATTATCCCGGTGATGGAAACCATTCTCAAGAGGGAGAGGAACAAGAATATCCTGCGATTTGTCCGGTCTGTAGAATGTCCGGCCTGTCATGGAAGCCGGTTGAATGAAAAAGCGCTTTCGGTAAGAATATCCGGGAAAAACATAGCCGATCTAGCAACCATGCAGCTGGATGAGCTTCGTGATTTTCTGGAAAAAACGGATTTTCCTTCTTCACGGAAAACAATAGCCCAACCCATTATAGAACAAATCTCATCACAGATCCGCATCCTGGAACATCTGGGTTTACAGTACCTTTCGCTTGCCCGGGAGTCAACCACGTTGTCGGGCGGAGAATCGCAGCGACTGCGGTTGGCAGGTCAGGTTGGCAATGGGCTTTCAGGTATGATCTACATTTTCGACGAACCTTCCATCGGCCTTCATCCCCGCGATACCGGACAACTTCTGAATATACTGGAATCGTTGCGTGATACGGGAAATACGGTGATCGTCGTTGAGCATGACGATGAATTCATCCGCCGGGCCGACCGGATTGTGGATATTGGTCCAGGCCCCGGCGCCAGCGGAGGTGAGATCCTTTTTAATGAATCCAGAGAAGGATTGGGAAATCTTTCGTCTGAAATGACCGCGAAAAGCAGGACCCTGGCTTTCCTGAGATCGGTCGAAAAATTTGAGATTCCTGCCGAAAGGCACCCGGGTAATGGCATTCTGTCTGTTTCCGGCGCCGAAGAACATAATCTGAAACGGATCGACGTTTCTTTTCTCCTGGAAGCTTTAAACGTAGTAACGGGTGTTTCCGGTGCAGGGAAATCGACGTTGACACATGATATTCTCGGGAAATTCCTGCAAAAAAAGCTTAACGGATCTAACGAGGAACCCGGGAAATATAAAGCCATAACCGGATGGGAAAAGATCTCAAAAGTGATCACCGTCGATCAGTCGCCCATTGGGAAAACGCCACGAAGCAACCCGGCAACCTATACCGGATTATCAGATCCGATCCGGGATCTGTTTGCTACCCAGGCTCTCTCCAGGGAACGCGGTTATGATAAAAGCCGATTTTCCTTCAATACGGAAGGTGGACGCTGTGAAGCATGCCAGGGAGCAGGCTTCCGGCAGATCGGGATGCATTTCATGGGAAATGTGGAAGTTCCTTGCGAGACCTGCGATGGCAAACGATTTAACAAAGAAACACTGGATGTTACTTACCGGGGTAAGAACATATCCGATATATATGATTTGTCGGTAGATGAAGCACTGTCTTTTTTTGCAGACCAGCCTAAACTGGCGAGGTATATTCAATCCCTTCAGGATCTTGGACTGGGTTATCTGAAGTTAGGACAACGTTCCAGCACGTTGAGCGGAGGTGAAGCACAGCGGGTCAAACTGGCAACAGAGCTGGCCCGACCTCAGGCGGCTCATACGCTTTACATCCTCGATGAACCGACAACAGGCCTCCACAATGCAGATGTAAAAAACCTGCTGGTTGCTCTGAACGGACTCGTGAAACACGGACACACCGTAATCCTTATCGAACATCATCCGGGATTGATTTTGGCAGCAGATCATGTTACAGATCTGGGCCCTGGAAGCGGAAAGTATGGCGGTACTATAGTTTTTGAGGGAACTCCTTCGGAATTACTGGCTTGTGAAAACTCTTTTACGGCAAAAGCCCTGAATGACTACCTGCATCCGGAGAAAATGGAAACTCCTGCTGCATTATGTCATAAAACATCCGTTTCAAAGGAACATCCCGATATTCGTTTTACAGGAGTTACGACCAATAACCTGAAATCCGTTGATGTATCCATCCCTCACAACCGGATTACAGTCATAACGGGACCTTCCGGAAGCGGAAAATCCTCTTTGGCATTCGATACCGTTTTCGCAGAATCCCATAACCGGTTCATGCAAAGCTTTTCAACATATGTCAGAAATCAGCTGGGAGTTAAAGAAAGAGCAGATTTTGACAAAGTATCCGGTCTCACTCCTGCTCTGGCTGTCGACCAGCATCAACCCTCCGCAAATCCACGTTCAACCGTTGGCACACACACAGGGATTTATGACTTTCTGAGATTACTTTTTGGCAGGATCGCGAGAAATGAATCCGGGGAGCAGGCATCATCATCATCGTTCTTCTCATTCAACCATCAGCAGGGAGCATGTCCCCGGTGCGACGGACTGGGAACGATCACCATCTGTGATCCGGAAAAACTGATCACAGATCCGGGAAAATCCATTATTGACGGGGCAATGAATGGAACCAAAACAGGACGGTTTTATGGAGATCCTTTCGGACAGTACGTGGCTACGCTGAAAGCAGTGGGTGAAAAACACGGGATCAATATGTCTCTGCCCTGGCAGGATCTGGATGAAAATGCAAAGCAACGGATTCTTCACGGTACAGGGGAAGAGATTTATGAAGTGACATGGGAATATAAACGGGAA
The DNA here is from genome assembly GCA_030706225.1 of Bacteroidota bacterium. Lineage (GTDB taxonomy): Bacteria > Bacteroidota > Bacteroidia > Bacteroidales > FEN-979 > JAUZOW01. Next base: position 4,208 of record JAUZOW010000049.1, read on the forward strand.
GAGCGAACCGGCGAATTTCATTTCAAGGGGCCCTGGACCGGATTGGCAAATCTGGTAAACAATGAATATGAGCGGAAACATGCCGATCATCGGGGTGAAGAGATACTGGGAGTCATGATGACCGTTTCCTGTCCTTCCTGCAAAGGAACACGTCTCAGAAGAGAAGCACTAAATTACCGGATCGAAGGAAAGTCGGTTGCTGAGGTCTCTTCGATGCCAGTCACCCGTCTTAAGGAATTTCTGGAAAACATGGGTTCCCATATGGCAGATCCGCTGAAAAGACTTGCCTGGGATAAGCTTTCTTTTGAAATGAATCGCAGGCTGGATGTTTTGATCCGGCTGGGATTGGGTTATCTCTCCCTCGAACGGCCGATTTCCACACTTTCGGGTGGGGAAGCTCACCGGGTAAGGCTGGCAGGACAGATCGGTTCCGGATTGACCGGATTGACATATGTTCTGGATGAACCGACCGTCGGACTACATCCTTCCGATACACAACGGCTGATGGGAGTAATCCGGATGCTGAGAGATGCCGGGAACACGGTGGTTGTGGTGGAACATGACCCGGAGGTAATCCGGGAAGCTGACCGGGTAATCGATATGGGACCCGGAGCCGGCCGGAACGGAGGAAGGATTCTGGCAACAGGTACCCCGGAGGAGATTGAGAACAACCCGGTGTCGCTGACAGGTCAAATTCTTTCGCTGAAACCCGGACCTGAGGACCGCAAGAGAAGAACGATGAAAGAAGGGCTTGAGATCCGGAATGCGGCTCTGCATAATCTGAAAAACCTGGATCTCCGCATACCTTCCGGAGGAATCATTGTCGTGACAGGCGTTTCCGGAAGCGGTAAATCCACACTGACGTTTGATGTGATCTATGAGTCATATGTTTCCGGCAAACCCACAGGTTGTTACTCTATCAGTGGTTTTAACCGTTTTGATAAGGTTGTCAATGTACGTCCGCGTTCCTTTTTTTCCGGATCTTCCGGGACAGTCGCTACGTACAGCGGAATATTCGATCCGGTTCGCGATCTGTTTGCACGAACCGAGGATGCCCGGAGAATGGGTTTCAGGAAAAGCCAATTTTCTTATCTCGACAAAGAAGGCCGTTGCGAATATTGCCAGGGAACAGGATGGATCACTGTAAGTATGGATTTCCTGTCGGATGTCAGAATCCTTTGTGAACATTGCAATGGGAAACGGTACCGTCCGGAGATATTACAATGTCATCACCAGGGTAAAGATATTTCAGAAGTTCTGAAAATGACGGTTTCGGAAGCAAATGAATTCTTCATTGGTAACAAATCCATAACAAACCGTTTGAAACTCCTGTCAGATGCCGGACTTGGATATCTTGAAACAGGCCAATCGCTGGAGACGCTTTCGGGAGGGGAAGCCCGGCGGCTGGAGTTGGCGACAGAACTGATGAAACCCGGAAAGGGAGCCACATTGTTCCTTTTTGAAGAGCCTTCAACGGGGTTGAATTACCTGGATGTAAAACATCTGATCACCCTTTTTAACCGGTTGGCCGATCAGGGTCATACTCTGATAATCATTGAAAACGATCCCTGGATCCTCCAGGAAGCTGACCGGATTATCCGGCTTGGCCCGGAAGGAGGAGACAACGGAGGATATCTTCTTCCGGAAGCATAGCCATCTAAATATCAAGATGATTACATATTCAATAAATTCCATATTCTCATATGGTCAATTTCTTATATATTTGCATTCTTACTAAAAAACTTAAATGTTCAGCATTTGCTGGCGTTCTCATATCAAATGAAACGAGAAAGATATTTTTTACCCTTTCGAAGGAATACGGTTGGATATCAACAGGATTATAACACTCCATATGGTCTTCAAAAAATGATCTATGCCGACTGGGTGGCAAGCGGACGGCTTTACGGCCCCATTGAAAAAGTTCTTCAGAATAAAATAGGTCCCTTTATCGGGAATACCCACACTGAAACATCCGAAAATGGCAAGCTGATGACCGATGCCTATCATCTTGCCCACCAAAAGATCAAAGATCATGTTCACGCCAACACACAGGATGTGATTCTGACTACCGGGTTTGGAATGACGGGAGCTGTGGTGAAATTCCAGAGAATACTTGGATTAAAGCTCTGTGCACTGGTTACAGGGAAAGGGTGCCTGAAAGAAAACGAAAAGCCGGTCATTTTCCTTACTCATATGGAACATCATTCCAACCAGACTTCATGGTATGAGACGGTAGCTGATGTTGAAGTGATTCCACCGGGGAAAGATCTTCTGATCGATCTCAACCACCTGGAAGATGCATTAAAGAAATACAAAGACCGGAAGCGCAAGATAGGGTCCTTTACAGCTTGTTCGAATGTTACGGGAATCCGTACCCCATATCATGAAATGGCAAAGATCATGCATGAACACGGAGGCATTGCTTTTGTGGATTTTGCCGCATCCGCGCCATATGATGACATAGATATGCATCCCGGAAATCCAAAGGAAGACCTGGATGCCATCTTCTTTTCCCCACATAAATTCCTTGGTGGGCCGGGATCATCCGGTGTACTGATCTTTAATTCGGAACTTTATCACAACAGAACTCCGGATCAGCCTGGGGGTGGCACGGTAGACTGGACAAATCCATGGGGAGAGTATAAATACATCGACAATATTGAAGTTCGCGAAGACGGAGGCACACCAGGATTTCTCCAGGCAATACGCGGAGCTCTTGCCATTGAGCTGAAACAGCAAATGAGTGTACCGGCAATGCATGAAAGAGAAAAGGAACTGCTGGAAATCGCTTTCCGTGAACTTAGGAAAGTACCCGATCTTCATATCCTTGCCGATCACGAAGAAGACAGACTCGGAGTTATTTCATTCTTTATGACACCGATCCATTACAACCTCGTCGTGAAAATGCTAAGCGACCACTTTGGCGTTCAGGTCCGGGGCGGATGTGCCTGCGCCGGAACTTATGGACATTATCTTCTGGATGTCACCTATGCCAGATCCAGAGAAATTACCGAACGAATCAATTCCGGCGATTTCTCCACAAAACCAGGCTGGGTAAGACTTTCGTTACATCCTACCATGACAGATGCCGAACTTCTGTACATTACGGATGCATTGAAACAAATCAGGCAAAACTATCCTGAATGGCAAAAAGATTATATTTATGATAAGCATACCAATGAATTTCATAACCTCCGAAGCCACCCCGACTGCCTGACAGCAGAATCATGGTTTCATTTTTAATGATCTTATCCTATCCAGGGTGCTAAAACAAAATATTGTGGCATTTTTCTCGCATTAAGTTGATTTTTTCTAACTTTATGTTCACAATAATTTAAAAAATGTATCTTTGCTTTACATATTTACATATATACATTTATACATTTAAAAATCCCCCGACATGAATAATGAATTTGAACAACAAATTGCTCAATTACAGGCTCGCATAGGAAAAATGGAAGCCGGTACAAAAGACCAGCTTTCCATGGTTGTTTTTTCCGGAGACCTGGATAAAATCCTGGCAGCAATGATCATTGCCACCGGTGCTGCTGCCTATGATATGCAAGTAAAAATGTTTTTCACTTTCTGGGGGACTGCTGCCTTACGTGATCCCAAAAAGACGGGGAAAGGGAAAAATTTCATGTCGAAGATGTTCGGAAAGATGTTGCCCAAAGGTGCTGGAAAGGTAAAACTTTCCAAGATGAATATGTGTGGCATGGGAACTTCAATGATTAAATCGATCATGAAAAAGAATCACGTTGCCTCTCTGGAGGAAATGTTCAAGACAGCCGGTGAATTGGGGATCGTCATCCACATTTGCGAAATGTCAATGAATCTGATGGGATTTAAGCGTGAAGAAATGATTGATTATCCGAACCTGGATGTATGCGGTGTTGCTACTTTTCTTGCCGATGCCGCCGAAAGTAAAATACAGTTATTTATTTAATTAATAGATATAGTTATGACAACGGAAGAATTAAAAAATCTTACTTCAAACAAGGTGGTTGATGCCCGCGGTACTGCTTGTCCGGGACCTCTTCTGGCAGCTAAAAAAGCCGTCGGAGAGATCGGTTCCGGAGAGATCCTTGAGATTTACTCCGCTGACGAAGGAACAAAGGTAGATATTCCGAAATGGTGCCAGAAAATGGGTCATGAATTCCTTGGTATCGTTGAAGAAGACAGTTACACGCGACTGTTTATGAAAAAGGCATAAGCCTATCCCCGGTCTGCAGATTTTTTATTATTTTCTTTTGAAAACATTACGGGATGAGCCTATGTCAGCTCTTCCAAAGGAATTGTACGTCCAAAAAAGAGAAGAATTATGACTGAAATTAGGAAATCGCCGAAGATCCTGGTTTTTTCATCCGATAAGATTTCGGATCCCGGGATTGACCAGGCCGGACTACGCAAAATCCATTACTCCCCTTCCATTTATGTGATCAGCCTGCCTTGCTCCTCCGGCATTAAGCCCCGCTGGATCCTTCATGCGTTTGAAAAAGGGTTTGACGGGGTTTTCATTGCAGCCGATGGACATGAATGCTCATACACTCCTCATTGCCCAGAGCTCACCAACAATATCATCACAGAAGCTCAGCGGTTGATGAAAGAAAAGAATATCAATCCTAAACGCATCCGTATGGCAGCTATCTGCTCGGTGTGTGCTGAACCCTTTGTCAATCACATGTCGAATTTTAGTAAAATCTTAGCAGAGCTTTCATGAAAATTCCGGAAAAGAAATACGATGTATTGATCATCGGTGGTGGGATCGCCGGTCAGGAAGCAGCGTTATCGCTCGCTAACATGGATTTTAAGGTCCTTATGATTGAGAAAGGTCTTTCCATCGGAGGTAAGATGATCCAGCTCAGTAAGGTCTTTCCTACTCTGGATTGCGCAGCCTGTATCACTACTCCCAAGATGTCGGAAACAGCACGTCATCCGAATATTTCCCTGTTGCTGAACAGCACTGTTGAAGACGTTGTCAGGAATGAAAAGGGATTTCAAATTAAGATCCGGAAAGATCCCAGATATGTAAAACCGGAAGCCTGTACCGGATGCCAGGAATGTGAAATTGTATGTCCCGAAGTCAGACCTGATGAATACAACCGTAAGCTGGCAGGAAGGAAAGTCGCTTATATTCCGTTTACTCTTGCCAATCCCCGGATTGCCTCCATCGATCGCCAGGGAACTTCGGCACCCTGCATTGCTGCGTGTCCGGGCGGAGTAAAGCCTTATGGCTATGTTTCACTGGTCCGGAATGGACAATATGAGGATGCCATGAAGCTTCATCTCGAAGATGCTCCCTTCCCGGGAAGCCTTGGACGGGCCTGTTATGCTCCCTGCCAGGGAGAATGCACGCGGGGAACCCTTGAAGGTCCAGTGGATATGCGCAGAATCAAGCGTTTTTTTTCTGAAAAATATTATGAAAAATATCCGGAACCTCCAAGCCGCACCGTTGCTGAGGAAACCGGAAAAAAAGTGGCTGTGATCGGCTCCGGCCCTGCCGGATTAACAGCAGCTTATTTCCTTGCTCTTTCAGGACACAAGGTGACCGTCTTTGAAGCAGCTCCACAGGCCGGCGGTATGCTAAAACTAACCCTTCCGGAATACCGTCTTCCCAAATTTATTGTCGACCGTGATATCAAAAACATTACTTCTCTGGGAGTTGAAATCCGGATGAACACACGGGTTTCTGAAATTGGAAAGCTGAAAGAAGAGGGATTTGATGCCGTTTTCGTTTCTACCGGTACTCACGGCACTTCCCGAATGAAAGTGGAGGGAAACCAGCTGAAAGGAATCGTCTCCTGTCTTGATTTTCTGAAGGAATGTACCATTGGTAACAAACCGGATCTGACGGGTAAAAAAGTCATGGTAGTCGGTGGAGGGAATACAGCTATGGATGCTTCCCGTACGGCTTTACGACTGGGTGCTTCCTGTGTAACCATCATCTACCGCCGGAGCCGGAATGAAATGCCTGCATTCCCTGATGAGATCCGCGAAGCGGAAGAAGAAGGAGTCGTAATAAGGTTTCTTAGCAACCCTGTGAAATTCACCGGTGAAGATGGTCATGTTAAAAAAGCGGCCATCATCCGTATGAAGCTGGATAAACCAGACGAAAGCGGCCGGAGAAAGCCGGTTGAGATCCCCGGTTCAGAATATACCGAAGATGTTGATCTGGTCATAGAAGCCATTGGTCTGAAGCCATCTGCTTCGGATCTCAGTAAAGAACTTACTCTTCGTACAAACGGTACGATAAAAGCCGATTCTATTACCTTGCAAACGGATATCCCGTGGGTTTTTGCCGGCGGAGATGTAGTCACAGGCCCTTCTACCATAATTGAAGCCATCGGACAAGGTAAAAAAGCCTCTTTTTTTATGGATAAATTCCTTCAGGGGGCAGAACTTTCCGGATATGAATCGGGAGATAAGCTTCCTCCGGTGGATAAAGCCATTGTTCTAAATCGTCCCGGTGGAATACCTTCTGCTCCGGTCATTCCGGGAACTTTCCGCATTGGTAGGGAAAGAATCCATGATTTCAATGACGTGGAAAGAACCTTTACCGAAGAAGAAGCTCTGAAGAGCGCAGGACGCTGCCTCGACTGCAGCAATTGCAGGGAATGCCATCAATGCCTTGCGGTTTGTCCGGCTAATGCCATCGACTTTGCACAAAAAACGGAAAATATAAAAGCTGATGTAGATTCTGTGATCATTGCCTCAGGGTTTGATCTTTTCAATCCGGATCTTAAACCCCAGTATGGTTCCCGGAAATTCGCAAATGTCATCGATTCCTTGCAAATGGACCGGTTAATCGCTCCGACAAGGCCATTTAACAACGTTCTGAGACCAGGTGACGGAAAAACACCTGGTAATATTGCCTATGTTCTATGTACCGGATCCAGAGATTCCAGTCTGGAAAATTATCGTACCTGCCAGGCAGCATCTGCCAATAATCCTATCTGTTCTCAGATCTGCTGTATGTATTCGATCAAACAGGCACAATTGCTTACAGGAGCACTCCCCATGGCCGATATCACAATCTATTACATAGATATCCGGGCATTTGGAAAAGGATATGAAGAATTCTACCAGCAATCAAAATCTATGGGGATCCAGTTCATAAAAGGGAAAGTTGCCCGAATCAGGGAAAACCCGAATGGGGATCTTGTTCTCCGTGTTGAAAATATTGAATCGGGTCAGGTTAAAGAGTTCAACCACGACCTGGTTGTTCTTTCAGTAGGATTATTACCCGATGAAAGAATAATCTCTTCTTTTGACCGTGAAAAGCCGGAATTGGATGAATACCGGTTCATTCGTCAGCCGGATCCGCTTCTTTACCCGGCAAGAACTTCCATGAAAGGGGTATTTGTTGCCGGTACTGCTTCAGGTCCTATGGATATTCCCGATTCCATCTTGTCGGCCGGAACTGCAGCTTCGGAAGTCGCCGCTTATCTTAATGAAAACAAAATAAAAGAATCGTAAAAGCACACCAATGGAAGAACCCACGGAAAAAAAACGGATCGGTGTATATATTTGCCATTGCGGAGGCAACATTTCCGATTATGTGGATGTCGGCCAGCTTCGCGAAATGATGGAAAGTGAAGAGAATGTCGTGATCAGTAAAGATGTGATGTTTGCCTGTGCCGATTCTAACCAGAAACAGATGGTAAAGGACATTCAGGAAATGAAGCTGGACGGGATTGTTGTAGCTTCCTGTTCTCCTAAACTTCATCTTCATACTTTCCGTAATGTTGCTTCCAGAGCAGGATTGAATCCCTATAATTATGTTCAGGTAAATGTTAGGGAACAGTGCTCCTGGGCACATTCCGACCAGCCGGAACAGGCTTCGTACAAAGCTGCAGGGCTGATCCGTGCAGGGATTCACAGGGTTGTTTATTCGGAAGCGCTTGAAAATATTCGTATTTCTACCCAAAAATCTGTTCTTATCATCGGTGCAGGAGTTGCAGGGATGAAATCAGCACTTGATCTGGCCCATATGGGGGATGAAGTGTATCTCATCGAAAAAGAGCCTCAGCCGGGAGGACTTGTTGCCGGCAAAGGAAAAGTATTCCCTACCGGTGAAAAGGGTTCTGAATTAGTGGAAAGACTTCTTGCGGAGATTAAAAAATCGGGAAAAATCAAGCTTTTTACTTCTGCTTCCATTGAAAAAATATCCGGCAGCATAGGAAATTTCCGTTCAACAATAAAAACCGGTGACGAAAATCCTGAAACATTAACGCTGACTACAGGCGCCATTATGGTTGCAACCGGAGCCGAGCCATATACTCCTGCTGAAAATGAATATGGCTATCATACCGTTCCGGGCGTCATCACCCTAACGGAATTCGACGAATTACTCAAATCCTGTTCCGCTGAACTTAAATACGCGGGCAAACCCGTAAAATCCGTATCGTTTATCTATTGCACGGGAATGAGACAATCCCAGGGGGAACATAAGTATTGTTCCCGCATCTGTTGCACAGCCGCGATCCATTCTTCCCTGGTCATGCATGAAAAATTCGGAGATGTCAGGGCTTTCCATTTTTACCGGGATATCCGGACTTACGGGAAACAGGAAATCTTGTTTGAAAAATCTTCAAAATCCGGTGATATCTACTTTATGTTTCAGGAAAAAGATCCTCCGGTTATCGAACAAGGCAAGAACAATATCCGGATTCGTGTAAAAGATCTTCTTACACGAAAAACAGATTTGGAAATCGAATCCGATCTGGTGGTTCTTGTAACCGGTATGGTGCCTCGAAGAGACAGTGAAACTGTTGCGCAAAAGCTTAAAATACCTGTTGGAAACGACCGTTTTTTCAACGAAATTCATCCCAAACTTCGACCGGTGGAAACGGTCATCGACGGTGTTTTTCTGGGGGGATCCTGCCAGGGACCCAGAAACATTTCAGAGTCTGTTCAGTCTTCATCTTCAGCGGCTGCAAAAATCCATGCGATCATCCGGAAAGACACATTAGAACTGGAACCCATCGTAGCACGTATCAATGAGGAAGAATGTACCTGGTGTGAAAAATGTGCGAAAGTGTGCGAGTATGATGCCATTTTTCAGATTGAAACAAATGGCAAAATCGTCGCTTCGGTTAATGAAGCCGTTTGCAAAGGCTGTGGAGCTTGCACCCCGGTTTGTCCCACCAATGCCATCAATATTGCATTATATACAGATGAAGGAATTGAAGGGATGATCGACGGATTCATACAACAAGTCCAATTAAAGGCAGCTGCTAAAGGAGAAAAAGCGGAAGAAGAGACTGCGCCATCTGTCGAAATGAAAGACTTTCCGCAAATCTGGAAGTCCATTATGGAAGAGGTCAGGGAAAAACCGCAAACCATTCCTGCTATTGCAGCCGCTTTATCACAACCTATGGAGCTGGTGACCTATCATGTCATGACCATGAACAGATATTTCATACTGGAGCCCGCCGGGATTGATGATAATGATGAATATTACCTGTACAAACTGAAAAATAAAGCGTGATGTCAAAGATTGATCCTTCATTTGCAGAGGAGATAAAGAAATACGGGGCTGAAGATTTCAAAGCCTGCTTTAATTGCGGAAATTGTACAGCCATTTGCCAGCTTTCCGAAAAAGATGCCAGTTTCCCGAGAATGATGGTTCGCTATGGAATGCTTGGGTTGAAAAATGAGATTCTGAAAAGCAAAGAACCCTGGCTTTGTTATAGTTGCGGGGATTGTTCAGAAACATGCCCGCGGCAGGCAGATCCAGGCCATTATATGGCTGCCCTCCGGAAATATATCATTGCCCGCCAAGAGCCATCCGGCATTACCCGTTTACTTTTTACCAGCAACCCGTTTGCCATCGTATTTACGCTTCTTTTAGCTGTTGCTCTTGGCTTTTTCCTGTTCACGCTGAAGCCTGGCCTCCCCGTTTCACGATGGCTGTTTACATGGATGCCCTTTTCTGTGATTCACGACCTGGGAATGATCATCTTTATCTTTACAGGATTCATGATCGTTTCCGGTATTTTTAATATGACCCGGAACCTGAAGAAAGGTCCTGAAACTTCATCAAAAAAGAAAATTTCTGCATGGAAAGCATTCCAATGTGTCATTTCGGAAATGGCAACTATGAAGCGTTATCAAAATTGCGATACCGAAGAAGATTCATTCTGGAAAGGAAAACCATTCTGCCTGAAACCCTGGTTCGTCCACTGGTCAATAATGTGGGGTTTCATTGGACTTCTTTTCGCAACCATCCTGGATTTTCTGTTTAAAGACCCGTCAACATCCATCTGGTGGCCAAGCCGGGTGCTGGGAACCCTGACAGGTATTCTCCTTGTGTATGGAACTTCGCTGGCTCTATATTACCGGATTGTCCGGATCACGAAAACATATTCGGAAACGCGGCTGGCAGACTGGACATTTCTCGGGTTTCTCTGGATTGCAGGAATTACAGGTTTCTGGCTGGAATTAGCCGTGACTTTTTCTGCAGCCAATAACCTGAATCTTGTGGTATTTACAATTCATACCATCATATCAATGGAACTGGTCCTGCTTTTTGCATTTTCCAAATTTGCCCATGCCGTCTACCGGCCGCTGGCTTTATACTATTATTTCCATTCCAACGAATCGGGGAATTAAATCCCCGAAGCCCTAAAGCTGTATCCGTTTTAATATGGATTCGGCTTTTGCCGATAGGTTATCCTGCTTGTATTCTTTCGTAAGATACTGAAGCTTTGTCAATGCCTGCAGCGTAGATTGCATTTCTTCCGATGCATCCTGCCGGCTTTCACCTTTAAAGGTGGAATAATAATTTATATCCTGATTGAAAAGAACAAGCATCCGGTCGACCATTTTGTTTGCTTTCACCGTCTCTCCTGCTGAATAATAAACTTCCACATACGGGATGTCATAGATATCCAGTGGGAATTTAGGATCCGGGAAGTACTTGTAATATTCATCCACCAGAGCCGATGCTTTCTGCTTTTCATTCATGTCGATCAATGTCTGCGCAACCAAAACAAAATTCATCTTTGGACGCAGGGAATTGTTCAGGCTTTCCGGATCCACATAAACTTTAGGATTGTTCAGGTTACCCCATTTGCAATTATGCATCAAAATATTATAGGATCCAATCGGGTCAATTTCTCCCATACCGCCCAGATATTCCTTATTAAGATTTTTTACCGGCATGAATTTATAAACCCAACCTTCCAGATAACAGTATTTTTCAGCGGCAAACACTGAATGAACGCTGTTCGGAGAAGCAAAGCAAATCGGTCGTTTCCAGTGATTGGAAGCAAGAATATCCAGCATCATGACGTCATTCTTCAGGAGCTGGTTGGCTGCGATCGTGAAATAGATCGTATCCTCGATCTGATTCTTCATATATTCAGGAACAATCCCGTTTTTAATACAGGCATCCTTATCCACAATCATCCGGATCTTCCGGGCAGGAAAGAATTTGACCTTTTCACCGCTTTGTGTTGTCACAAAAGTTTCCGGAGCATCACTCTTGATAAAATCTATCAGGTCTTTCAGATCTACATAGTCCTTTATCCCCAGGTCGTAAAAAGGAATAACATCATTGGAACCCGGCTGATATTGTTCTTGTTTTAATGAAAAAGGAAGAGGCTTCGAATCATAGGCTTTCCGAAACAGTTGATCGATATACCAGGATCCGGCAGCCAACTCGAGATTGACAACACGTACATCTGTCCGGACACCTTCCACTTCCTGGTTATACCATAACGGGAAGGTATCATTATCCCCGTTTGTGAATAGAATTGCATTTTTATCGCAGGAATTGAGATAATCAGCAGAGAAATCCCTTGCTGAATATTTTCCGGAACGGTCATGGTCTTTCCAGTTTTGTTGCGCCAAAACGCAGGGAACAAGAAAGAAAGCCATAACAGTCGCTACTATGGTAGCCAGATTATGATTGAATTTCAGCTTTTCTTTCAGGAGATCTATCAGATAAAGTAACCCGAGACCAATCCATATAGAGAAAGCAAAGAAAGAACCGGCATAGGAATAATCCCTTTCACGAGGTTCATAAGGTTGTTGGTTAAGATAGGTTATGATGGCGAGACCGGTCATCAGGAACAGCATTATGACGACGAGGTTGCCCTTATAATCTCTCCTCATCTGGTAAAATAAGCCAATCAATCCGAGGATCAGGGGTAACATGAAATACTTATGTGAGGCTCTGGAAGTTACTTTTTCCGGTAAATTGACTGTAGAATGACCAAGTTTCCACTGGTCGAAGAAAGGTATACCGGTTATCCAGTTTCCGTTCATGGAGCTTCCGAAACTCTGGATATCATCTTGCCGCCCTGAGAAATTCCACATAAAATATCTCAGATACATCCAGTTAACCTGATAAGTGAAGAAAAATTTCAGGTTCTCCCCAAATGTAGGCTTATTCAGGGTTTCCGCTTTCCCGTCACGGTCGGTTACCTGCACAGGAACTCCGGGGCCGCCCCAGGTTTTATAGAAATCAGCAGAGCCTTTCCGGATATTGCTCCACATACGTGGGAAAAGAGTAGTAAATTTCGGATCATACACAGGGATCTGCCCTCTTCTGTAATCCACGATCACGTAC
>JAUZOW010000005.1 GCA_030706225.1 Bacteroidota bacterium
GCCAAGCACAGCAAGGATTGCGGAAACGGAAGTCTTGTAATATTTCTTGTCATAAATAAAAATACCTGCTTCCCCTGTCAGATTTTCAAAGTCGAGATTTTTCCCGTTGGTCAGACCGATCTTTTCATTTTTATACTCAATGATGAAATAGAAATTGTGGATATTGTTAATGGAATCGAACCATTTTTTCTGCATTTCCGGAGTAATGTTCTCACGAAACTCCATATTGGCCTTGATATGAGGTGCATTTCGCCATTGGCGGACCAATTCAATATCGCTTTCTTTTAGCAAATGGATGGTTATTCCGTATTTTGAATAATACATAAGAATTTCGGTTACAAAACCTTCCGGATGGAATAGGAAGGTTTTTTATTCTGGATCTGATAAATTCTGCTAAGGTATTCACCGATCACTCCTAAACTGAAAAGGATGATCCCTGTTGAAAACAGGATCGTCACGATCAAAGAGGTATACCCCAGCGGAACATTGAAAAACAGTTTTTTGAAAATAAAAAACATCCCAATCAAGCTGAATATCAACGAAACGATAAAGCCTCCATACACCAGGAATTTTAAGGGAATCGTTGAATAGTACATGACAACATTTCCTGCCAGTTTAACCAGTTTGGTAAAGCTGTATCCTGACTGTTTGTATTTCCTTTTACGGTGTTCCACGCGGACTAATTCAATAGCATCGGTATACCAGAGAAGAATTTCATCGATATAAATAAAATTTTCCTGGTGTTGTAAAATTTTCTTCATTAATTCAGAATCGATCAACCGGGTAGAAGACCCGTCATCCGGGGTATTGTTATGAACCAGGGTTGATGTTTTCTTGGTAAGCCTGCTACCCATATTCCGGATCCGGCTATGATGCTTTTCATGGCCATAATAACCGTAAACCAGGTCGGCTCCTGTTTCTTTCTGCCGGTCGATCAGTTTGCCGATCTCTTCCGGTAAAACCTGGAGATCATCGTCGATGGTAATGATTTTTTCGCCTTTGGCGAAATTAAACCCGCACAGAGTGGCATTATGCTGTCCGAAATTTTTGGATAAACGGACTGCTGTAATTTCAGAGGGAAAATTCTTCTTTAATTCCTGCAAAACGGCCCAACTGTTATCCCGGCTCCCGTCATCCACAAAGATCACCTCATATTTTTTCTTTCTCTCCTCAAATACTTTTTGTATTCCCCCGAAAAGCTCATTCAGGGAAAGTTCAGAATTATAGACCGGTACAACAACTGAAAACACTATATTAAATTTTAAATCGTTAATTTTTAATCTTGAATCCTGAATTCCATTACCCTCCTCCCAAATCCAGATTTGATGCAGAAATCCAACGGGAAGCGGGTGACAGATAAAAGACAATAGCATTAGCTACATCTTCCGGTTCACCGGGTCCGAGAGGCTGACGTTCCAGAAATTTATCCATAGCTCCTTTTGAAATTTTTTCTTGTGTTTCCTGCATCATAGGTCCTTTGATAAATGCCGGACGTACACAATTCACCCGGATTCCTTTCGGCGCCAGTTCGAAAGCCAGTGTTCTCGCGTAGGATTCAAGTGCTGCTTTAGAACTGATATACATTGCACCTCCAAAAAAAGGATATTTAGTTGCCAGAGAAGAAACGAAAACCAGTGAACAATTATTTTTTACCAGTTTCTTTTTTCTGAGAAGAAGAGAGGTCAGCAAGACAGAAGCTTCAAAGCTTACGGAAAAATTTCTCCGGATATCTTCTTCTGAAATAAACTGGCAGGGCACAAGATCGGAGATTCCGGTTGAATAAACTACACCGTTTAATTCCGGCATTTCAGCAATTAGAGCATTCAATTCTTCCCGGACAGTCAGATCGGCAGTGCGCAAAAGATGTCCTGAGCCTTCGAGTTCGTGGAAAGTCGCTTCCAGCCGTTCTTTATTTCTTCCTGTGATAAAGACAGATCCACCTTTCCGGGAGATTTTAATAGCGGTTTGCTTTCCGATTCCGGAAGAGGCGCCGGTAACTAAAATTCTTTTTCCGGAAAGTTCATCAGAGTTCATGACAGTTCAGTTTTATTTGAATTCTATAATTTCCGGACAAACCACATTACTGGTTTCCAGTATGACAGATCCCCAGGAAAGTCCGATCCCGAAAGCCGATAACAGAAGAGAAAGTTTTTGTTTATTTAATTTTTCACTCAGTTCCGAAACCATTGTCAAAGGTATGGAAGCAGAGCTGGTATTACCATATTTCTGAATGGAATAAGGCACTTTCTCAGGTTCCAGTTTCAGCATTTTCCGGAGAGTCTCATTAATAAGGCGGTTAGCCTGATGGAAAACCACATAATCGAAAGATGACAATTCCTTATTCGTATTTTTCAGTAATGCTTTGATATTCGGTACTACTTCACGAAGAGAAAAATTGAAAACCTCAATACCGTCAAGGGCAACATGCAATCTATGACGGTAAATTCCATTGTCATACTTTTTATAGTCGAAGGAAGACCGGTTGATCAGGTTTCGAAATCCACCGTCGGGAATCATGATGGCCCTGTAACCGGAACCGTCTCCCTGAAGGTTAAAATACATTTCCGATGCATTTTCATTTAACCCGAGAGCTGTTACCGTACCGGCGTCACCAAAAAGCGGATAGCTGCTTTTGTCGCGGTAGGAAGCGTTGACATGTCCGATATCGCCGGCCATAAGCAATCCTTTCCGGATTCCGGTTGTATTCATAAGGCTTCCTATCACCGAAAGCCCGTAAATGTATCCGGAACACCCCAGGTTAATATCGATGGCAAGAGTCGTTTTGGGCAATCCCAGCCGGTCCTGAATGATTCCTGCTGTAGCCGGGATAAGATAATCTCTTGCCTGACTGACAAAAACAATAAGCTGAATATCTTCCCGGGCCCATCCGAGTTGAGGAATAAGTTTTTCAGCAGCTGCGACACAAAGGTCAGAGGTAGTAGTTCCTTTGGAAGCGATTCTTTTACTTACCACGCCGACTGTCTTGATCAGCTGTTCTCTTTCTTTTCTGGAGATCCAGCGATAATCGGCATTTTTTTCCTCATGAACAGGGACGCAGGCAGCGATACCTGATATGTGGATCCGGGGTATTGAAAATAATGCCATAAAACAAAAATAACCATTTTTCAAATATGTGAGCTACTGTTTGAAATATGATTCTTTAGAAGATTTATTAAATTTGCAATTGAATTCCGGATCTTCGAATATATTATATATAATCCGAAAATAAGAATTGTCAGATAAATAACCTTAACCTTGATGAATTATCGTAGAACACTGCTACTCATTAATCCCGTCGACAATAAAAGCAAAGGTTTCATTGACAACGCTAACGTAAGTTCAAGGTACCAACCTTTGAACCTGGGAATACTTGCTGCTATGACGCCCAGGGACTGGAAGATAAAAATCATGGATGAAAACATCAAACCGTTTCATTATTATCCGGCTGATCTCGTTGGGTTTACATCTATGACCATTACGGCAAACCGCGTCTATGAACTTGCACAGATTTACCGTAAAAAAGGCATAAAAACGGTCATGGGAGGCATTCATGCCACCATGTGTCCGGAAGAAGCAGCCCATTTTGTCGACAGTGTTGTGATCGGGGAAGCCGAAAGCGTCTGGGAACATCTTCTGGATGATTTTGAGACGGGGAATATGCAACAGTATTACCGGGGAATATATACAGACCTTGTTCATTCACCTAAGCCAAGGCGGGATCTTTTTTTCCCGGGTTATTTTTTCGGTTCCATACAAACCAACCGGGGATGCCCGAATAACTGTGATTATTGTTCCGTCACGGCCTTTAACGGATCCAGATTCCGTTTCCGCCCCACGGATGAAGTCATTGCAGAAATGAAAGAGATTCCCCAGAAGTGGATGATGATTGTCGATGATAATATTGTAGGTCATTCCAAGAAAAGCCAGGAACGCGCCAAAGAGTTATTCCGGGCCATGATCGATAATAAAATCAATAAATACTGGTGGAGCCAGACATCCGTCGATGTAGCCGACGATGAAGAAGTACTTGAACTGGCTGCTAAAAGCGGTTGTAAACTTTTATTTATTGGGATTGAAAATGAAAATGCCGAGCAACTGGAGATGATCAACAAGAAAGTCAATGTAAGAGTTGGCGTTGATCGATTTAACAAAATCTTTAAGAAAATTCATCAGTATGGGATTGGCATTACGGTGGGGTCTATTTATGGATTCCCCACAGACACGAAAGAAACCATTGACCGCAGAATCCATTTTTTCAAGACGTGCCATGTCGACGGAGTGCAATCCTCTTTGATGACCGCTTTTCCGGGTACCACGCTTTTCAAAAAACTGCAAAAATCCAACCGATTGGACTATACTAATTTTCCGGAAGACTGGCAGTATTACAGTTTCGAAAATCTATCCTATACTCCGGAAAAGATGGGACGTCAGGAAATGCAGGATTATGTATATGAACAACTTCAGAAAGTCTACAACGCCCGTCATATTAAAATACGGTTCTATCAAACCTTTTGGTGGACAAAAAGCCTTGTTGCAGCTTATCACAGCTATTTAGGATATTGGTTTTACAGACTCTCTCTTAACAAAAAATGGGAGGACGGAAGTATCCGTTGGGTAGAAAAACTTTTAAAGAAGGAAAATGCTATTTAAGTGGGTTACTCAACAACCCTGCTTTTCACAACATCATAAATATCCTGGATTGTCTGGGATTTTACAAGATCATCCGCAGTAAGGGCTACATCGTATTCGGTCTTTACCATTGCGATAAGGATTAAAGCATTGATGGAAGTCCATTCAAATGTTTCCCTGAATTTACTTTCAGGTTTCAGGACTCCTGGCTTAATATCATCAAATTCATTTTCAATGTTTTTGATAAATTCTTGTATATTCATTTTGCGGGATTTAGTTAAGCAAATTTAGACAATTTTAGAAATATAAACCGGTCTGGCAGAGGAAAATCTTAAACATAATTGTTATTTTTGCATTCTAATTATCATTATCTGACTGACTGAATGGAGAAAAAAACTCTGTTACTCATTACTCCTAAAAATAGCGTTTTCAAGGGATGGTCGTTATCACCTGAATTTATTTTTCAACCTTTAAACCTGGGCATCATCGCGGCCCTGACTCCTTCCTACTGGAAGATCAAGATCATTGATGAAAACATGCGCCAGTTTAAATATTATCCTGCCGATCTTGTGGGGATTACTTCATTTACTTCCACTTCCTCGCGTGCTTATGAAATTGCATCCCTGTACCGGTCAAAAAATACTCCGGTCGTCATGGGTGGTATTCATGCCACATTGGTTTCCAATGAAGCATTGAATTATGTAGATACTGTGGTCAAAGGAGAAGCAGAATCCGTCTGGCCATCCTTGATTTCCGATTTTGAAGCCGGTCGATTGCAACGGATTTATGAAGGCAAAATTGATGAAAGTCCGATACTGATTTCTCCCAAGCCCAGAAGAGACTTGTTTCATCCCGGATATACGACAGCTTCCGTTCAAACTACCCGGGGATGCCCAATGGATTGTCATTTCTGCTCTGTCACTGCTTTCAACGGCAAGCATTACCGTCACCGCCCAATCGAAGATGTTCTTGACGAGCTGGAGGAAATCCCGCAACATCATATTTTTTTTGTTGATGATAACATCATTGGATATAGTCCCAAATCTATCGAAAGAGCCAAGGAATTGTTCGAAGGGATGATCCGCAGAGGATTTAAGAAGAGTTGGGGATCGCAGGCTTCTCTTAATTTCGGAGATGATGATGAATTACTCGAATTGGCAAGAAGAAGTGGTTGTGCCAATATTCTCATCGGTATTGAAACAGAAAGCGAAGATCAGCTAAAAGAGGTTCAGAAAAATTTCAATATCCGGAAAGGGGTTAAAAATTTTAATAAAATCGTTCAGAGAATACATAAGCATGGAATTTTCGTTATCGGTGCTTTTATTTTCGGATTTGAAAAAGACGATGCAGCTGCATTAAGAAGACGCAGGAAATACATCAATCATAGCGCTGTGGATATTGTACAGGCTACTATCCTGACCCCACTTCCCGGAACGAAGACATTCGGCCGGATGGAGCAACTTAAAATGATTGACGAACATACAAGCACAAACTCCTGGAGTTATTTTACTTTTTATAACCTGGTATTTAAGCATCCTCATTTTGAAAAAGATGAATTTTACAAAGAGATGCTTAAAGTATTCCAGAGCATTTATCATCCCTGGAATTTGTTCAGGAGGTCTTGCCGGACTTTCCTCTCCTTAAGGAAAATGGAAACAAAAAGGAAGCTGGAAACAAGCTTTTTAACAAACCGGGGAAATCATCATTACTGGGTTATTGTCAAGGATGCAATGAAATTATGGAACAAAAAACAAGATTAGAATCCAGAAAGACACTTTTGCTTATCAATCCTGTCGATAAAGATAGCAAAGGGTATGTTTCAAAGTACAGAACAAGATATGAGCCTTTAAACCTTGGAATCATAGCTGCTCTTACTCCACCGGGATGGAAGATCAAGATCCTGGATGAGAATCTTCGTGATTTCAGGTACTATCCTGCCGATCTGGTTGGATTTACCGCTATGACTCCCAATGCAAACCGGGTTTATGAACTATCCGCCATATACAGGGAAAAAGGGATTCCGACCGTTATGGGTGGCATCCATGCTTCCATGTGCCCGGATGAAGCGGCCCGTTATGTCGACACCGTTCTTATCGGCGAAGCTGAAAGCATTTGGGGAAAAATAATTGAGGACTTCAATAACCATAATCTTCAGAAGTTCTACCATGGCGAGCTGACCAACCTTATTGAATCCCCGAAACCCAGGAGAGATCTTTACTTTCCGGGGTACTTTTTCGGCTCTATTCAAACTTCACGGGGATGTCCCATGAACTGCAACTTCTGTTCAGTCACTGCTTTTAATGGCCAGCATTACCGTTTTCGCCCGATTGACGAGGTAATTGCAGAGATGAAAGAAATCCCTCAGAAAGTCATGAACATTACCGATGATAATATCATCGGATACAGTAAGCAAAGCAAAGAAAGAGCCATCGCCCTCTTTAAGGCAATGATCGACGCAAAGCTCAATAAATTCTGGATCAGCCATGCTTCTCTGAATATCGCTGATGACAAAGAAGTGCTTTATTATGCTCAAAAGAGCGGATGTAAGCTCCTTTTTATCGGAATCGAATCGGATGATGAATCTCAGCTTAAGGATGCCAACAAAAAACTAAACCTTAAGATGGGTGTCAAATCCTATAACAAAGTCTTCCGAAGATTGCACAAATACGGGATCGGTGTGGTCATCGGAACGATCTATGGATTTGAGAGCGAAACCAAAGAGACCGTTGATCGCAGGGTTAATTTCTTCCGGAAATGCCAGGCCGACTCTGTACAGTCAACCGTTATGACTCCCCTGCCCGGTACAGGGCTTTTCAAAAAACTGGAAAGTGAAGGCCGCCTTGAAATCAAGAATTTCCCTGAAGACTGGAGACATTACAGTTTTGAAGAATTAAACTACACTCCCGATAATCTGCCCCGGAAAGAACTGATGGATTATATTCTGAAAAAGATTAATGAAATTTATGAACCTTCTTTGATTCGGCATCGTTTCTACCGTTCCCTGTGGCAGACAAAAAGCCTCAGTACCGCTTACCTGGGTTATATGAGTTACTGGTTTTACCGGAATGCAGTCTGCCAGAATTGGGAACCCAGCGAATTCAAATGGGTAGAAAAGCTGCTTCGTAAAATGAAGGTCTGGGAAACTCCGAATGTTCCTATGAGTCCTTCTCAGTCAAGCTTCTAAAAATCAACCATAACCCCTATTGCGGGTAAAATGGTGCCGGTTGAATGAGGGAGAGAACGTAATTCATATCTTTCAATTCCCTGATTATCTATATATTTCCGGATAGAACCATCAGATAAAGTATTTGTAACGATATCCGGTTCCTGGGATTTAGTATTCAGCAGATTCTGAATATCCAGGTAGACCATCAGCGACCATTTCCGGAAATAAAACGCTTTATCGACCCTCAAATCCAGCTCATTAAAATTCCTAAGCCGTAATGAGTTGTACTTTGAATAATCCAGGTATCCCTGTCCTAAAGCATCCCATGCTTCCACACGACTTGATTTTTCAATATTATAGGGAGTATAGGGAGCTCCGCCGGCAAACCGCCATTTAAGCCCGAGCTGCCAGTCGTGTCTGAATTTCCTTCCTATCGTTATATTGAGAAGATGCCGGTAATCCCAGCTCGAAGGGATATAATTTCCGCTAAAATCCGTAAATTCACTCCGGACATAGGTGTATGAAACAATAATATTGAATTTGTACAGATCCGCATCCCGCCAGAAAAGCTCCAGTCCGTATGCTCTCCCTTTGGAAACAGGAATCACTGCCTCGTCGCCAATCGCTCCGAAATCAGTTCCTTTACTGGCAAGGGATATCGAATCACGGATAGAAAGCGGATAATGGCTGTAATATTTATAGAATCCTTCCAGTGAAATTTTTGAATTCGGCTTTGGAATATATTCCATTCCAATCACTACATGATCTGCAGCAATATATTTCAATCCCAGGGAATCGTTCACCAGAGTCCCATTGTTGTTGCGATAGCCAAGGGTAGTGTATGCCGGAAGCTGATAATAGCGGCCTGTATTGAAGTTCAGAAACAATTTATCTGTGAGGATAGCCCAGGAAGCGGAAAACCTTGGAGACAACTGATCCGGCAAATTGTTCATCTCCTTGGAATAGCTGGCGGCATCCATCCGGATCCCAAGCGAAAGATTCAACCGATTATTTGCTAAAGATTTATTGGCCTGTGAAAAAATATTCCAGCGATAAAAATTCAGAGTTGACGTATAATTCAACAATTTTAGGTTATCGAAAGCATAGAGTTTCTGAAAAGTTGTATTATTATACACAACATAATCCAGTCCCGCTCCATAACTGATTTTCCAGGAGCCCATGGAGGAAAGGCCTTCATAGCGAAATTTATTCTCTATTTCCTGTGATTTATAGTTCAGGTTAAGACTGTCGGGAATCTCAACGTTATTTTTGTATTTGATCTCTTCATTATCGAGCATATTCCTGCTCAGCACAAATGTATGGGAACCTTTATCCGTAAAATGGCGGTAAACCAGTCCGAATGTATAACTCCATTGCGTGTATTCCGGTAAATAGCCCAGAATGTACCGTTGGGATTCTGTAGGATCCTTAATACCGGTATTTAGTTTTGAATTATCCAGTGAACCCAGCGATATCAAAGATATCTGGTCGTGCTTGCCAAGATCGATCTTGTATTTAAGCTGGTAATCATTGTAAGTTGGAAGGAATGGCAGTTTCAGGATACTGAAAAGCATCTTCAGATAAGATCTGCGAATAGAAAAGAGAAGTGTGGAATGCTTTGTGACCGGTCCATCAAGGGTAAGTCCGAAATCAGTGGCTCCAACAGTCAGCCGACCTCCGAATTTATCTTTGGCAGCATCAATTTGCTGGAGTTCCATGACCGAGCTCAAAGCATTACCCCGGCGTGCGGGAAATGCGCCTGTATAAAGCTCAACATCCCGGATAAAGTCTACATTGATGATCCCGACAGATCCCCCGGATGCACCCTGTGTCGCAAAATGATTGATATTAGGAATTTCAATTCCATCCAGATAGTAACGGTTTTCATTGGGCCCTCCTCCCCGGATAATCAGGTCATTGCGGTAAGATACGCCAGAGGCAACCCCAGGCAAAGATTGGATCACTTTGGAAATATCACGGTTCGATCCCGGGCTTTTTTCAATCTCCTGGATGGTTAGTGTTTGCAAAGACAAGGGGCTTTCCGTTTTCCGGACAATTACCGAAGGTCTTACTTCTATCGTGCTCAATGTCAGGACAAGCTCTTCCATGCCAATATTTACGACGACCGGATGGGACCGCGTAACCAGTACATCCTGGCTGACAGTTTTTTTAAAACCAACAGCTGTTGCAACCAATCGCACATATCCGGGTTCCACACCGGAAATCCTGTAATTCCCATCCATATCGGTTGTGGTTCCCTGAGTCGGTTTCCCATCAATGATTATATTAACAAAAGGGATAGGCTCGTTGTTCTTCTGGTTGCAAATTTTACCCTTTATTTCTCCTGTTTGAGCAAAGATTGCAACTGGGAAAATGTACAATGCTATGAAAAGAAAAAGGGCTTTTTGAATCCGGGTCCCCATCATATTTATATATCTACTTTATTGAATTCTTAATAACGAAATTAAGACAATTTCCGGACTCAAAAAAATAGTACTATAAATTTAAAATAACAGGGAATTCGTTCCTGAGAAAGCGGTTAACCAGCTTGTAACGTTGTATTTTCCCGGAACTGGTTCTTGGAATATCACCTGAGCGGATGGGGATAAAGGTATCAATTGATAATCCTGCTTTCTGAAGAAAAAGGTCACGTATTTGCTGAAAAGTTTCGTGAACCGCAGGAGTATTTGCTCCGACCATAAAAACGACGACTTTATCGCGGCCTTCCTTTTCATCGAAATAACCGGACATTACGATTTTACCCGCAGATATTCCATTCACCTGGAGAGCAATGATTTCCAGATCGTGTGCGTAATAATTAATTCCATTTATAAAAATGATATCCTTTATTCTGCCTGTAACGAAAAGATTGCCATGATACATGAAGCCAAGATCGCCTGTATAAAGCCATCCATCGCGGAAAGTCTTGCGGGTTGTTTCCGGATTATTGAAATATCCCCGGGTTACATTTCCACCCTTCAGGTAGATATTCCCGACTTTATTTTCTTCCAGGGGGTTTCCTTTTGAATCTGCAATTTTTAACCGGCAATTATCGAGTGCCTTGCCCAGGTTGACCAGTTCCATCACATCCGTTTCACCGGCTTCTGCAGGAACAGCGATGCCTTTTTTCAATATCGGTTCCCTGCGGAAGTTCATCACTTCAGCGCCTCTGAGAACGGGACCAAAGGTGATTGCCAGAGTAGCTTCTGCCATTCCATAACAGGGAAACATGGATTCCGGCCGCAGTCCAAATAACTTCAGGGCTTCAGTAAATTCATTCATTACCGGAACAGAAATAGGTTCGGCGCCATTGAATAAAACCCTGATTTTCGACAAGTCCCAGTTTTTGACTGTTCTTCTGCTCAGATATCTGTTGACTACCATTTCTCCGAAATTCGGGCAGGCTGTAACAGTACAATTCTTTTCATCCAATGAATCCAGCCATAAAAATGGATTCTTGACAAAATCGGCAGGGTCCATAAGATAATGACTGAATCTGCAAACGACCGGAGTGATATGAAACCCAAACAATCCCATATCATGATACAAAGGCATCCAGTTGATGGTAATATCTTCCGGGACCAACTCAGATCCTTTAATGATGTCGTAAATATTGGTTAAAACATTCCTGTGGCTGAGCATGATTCCCTTAGGATCTCCCGTGCTTCCGGAAGAGAATTGAATCACGACAAGATCATCCGGCTTGGGGGTTGCTATTTGTGGATCGCCATTGGCATGAGGTATTTCATTAATATCGATCAGTTTATCTTCAGAAATTCCGCTTGATCTCCATATTTCCATATGGGAATGGGAAAGGATGATTCTTGGTGAATCAAGGATTTTATAAACTTTCCCTGCTTTCTCAGCAGCCGGATTATAATCGGAAAAAGAGACGGGTGGCTGAAGCATAGCCGGAACAATTCCTCCAAGAATGCAAGCCCAGAGAATAGGAACAATTTCTTCGCATGTATCAAGAGAAAGAATTACGATCTCTCCCGTTGCAATTCCACGGTTCCGGAAGCCCGACAGAATACCCAACGCTTCCTCGCGAAGTTCCGAATACGTGAGCCAACGTACACTTTTATCATTATGAATGAACCCGACTCCATGAGTGGGGTAATCTTTTATTGCGCGATCAAGCGCTTCAGGAAGGGTGGTTGGAATCATTCAGAATAAATCCTTTATTATCTTGGTTTTTTGTCCGCATTCGAAAGCTGTTGAGCCAGTTCGAAAAAATATTTTGCCCGGTCCATATCTCCATGATACCTGTAATAATAAGCCAGTTGCATGCAGACTCCGGGTTGCGGTTTTTTCTGTACTGATTTGACCAGAAAATCCATAGCTTTCACGGTATCCCCGGTTTCATAATAGTATTTGGCGATATTGATATAAGGAACTTCCAGGGTATCCCTGCATTCTTTAATGACATCTTCATTGAGTTGTATAGCTTTTGCCATATCACCCTGCTCAAACCAGATATCGGCGATAGCGAATTTTGCTTTAACCTCTTTCGGATTAAGTTTCAGGATCCTGTTATAAGTAATCATAGCGCTGTCGAATTTTTTCTGATACCTGTAAGCAAGACCCAAATTCACCCAGGCGGCTTGTACATCCGGTTTCAAAGCTACTGCTTTCCTAAGGTAAATCATGGCTGAATCGGGATTATGAGATAAAGCCAGATAGGCTGTACCTAATTCGTTTAAAGAAATATAATCTTTTGGATAGATCGCAATCGCCCGTCTGTAATACTTAAAAGCCCTGTCGCGTGTCTCCGGGTTAACAAAGCCCTGCTGTTCATATCCCGGATTTTTATAAATAAAGTCAAGGAGGAACGAAGCATACTGGACATTCCCTTTGAAGGAATTATCCAGGTGCGGGATATCGCTTTTATAAAGGGCAAACATATTTTTCCAGTCACGGTTCCTGTGAATGGTATAAATTGAAGAAGGGATGACAAGCAGAACGATGACAGCGAGAACTTTCACCCGATCGTTGATCTCAATGGTCAGGCTCTTGGGATCTGTCCTGAATAATCTGAAAATAGCCCATGTCAATCCAATGCAGAATCCCACCGAAGCAACGAAAGCGAATCTTTCGGCGACTATCCCAACTGCCGGAACGACAATATTGGAATACATGGAAAGAGCAATGAGGTAGAAGAGGATCGCAAACGACAGGATGTGTTTCTGGCGGAAAAGGCGCAGAGCGATAACAAGAAGTCCCAAATGAATAAAAAATGACAGAATAACCCAGATATTCGCCCAGTTCGTAACAGGGATCATATTGAACCCATAATAGAAAAGAAGCGGATAGGGGAAAAACATCTTCTTAAGATAAAACAGCAATGTCATCATACCGGTTCCGGTCCGTACCCAGAAATTTTTTTCGAAATAAAGTGGGTTTTCCACATAGCTGTTGATTCTGGAAAGATGCAGAAAGAAAAGACGGGGGACAAAATGCGCAATAAGGATAACCACAAGAAGCCCGCCGAAGATATATCCGAATTGTTTGGGTTTCATATCCGTGAAGAAATACAAAACCAACGGATACAGTACCAGGAATGTAATGATCGAAGATTTGCTCAGGTATCCGATCATAAAGAGGATCAGTGTAAAGATAAGATAGCGGATCTTCTTTTTTTCAGCAAAATCAAGCAGATACTTCATACCCCAGAGCGCAAAAAACATGGCAAGCAGTTCATCCCTGTTCTTCAGGCTGGCTACCACTTCGGTGTGGAGGGGATGGACCATGAACAGCAATGTAATGAGGAACGGGAACAGGATATTGTAATTTTTCAAAGTTCGCTTGAGAATCTGGAAAAGCATGAGGCAAACAAAGAAATAAAGGAGTACATTGATAAAGTGGCTCAGCATGGGTCTGTCCCGGCCGGTAAGTGTATATTCCAGCGCATAGGTCAGTTTCACGATGGGCCGGTAGTCGGAGCTCTGGCTCTGCCCTATATTACTTGGATTAACATAATACGGAGTAGTAAATATCTTTGGAATGGCCTTTAGTCCCTGTCTGACCAGTGTATTGTCCGGACCGGTCACATAGTTATCGTCGACATTATACCTGTTCCATACGGAATTTCCGTAAATAACAAAGGTCATGATCAGGAAGAACAGTACAAAGTACCTTTTAGCTTTTTTTGAATCAGAAAAAGGACTCGTATTCTTTTTAACCTGTACTTTCTTAACATTTTTTGCAGGAACTTTCTTTTTAGCTTTTGGTTGTGCCATGAACCCAGAATTTATGGGGCAAAATTATGAATTTTTCCATTGGGACTGACATTCTTAGCCAACCGTATGAAATCCTGTATTGTGAGCTGTTCGGCTCTTTTCTGAAGCAGATCAGCGATATCATCTGTCTTTTCAGGCAGGCAGCTCCGGAGTGCATTCCTCAATGTTTTACGACGCTGGTTAAATGCTTGCTTCACGACCGATTGAAACACTTTTTCATCGCAATCCAGACTGCGGACCTCATTCCTTTTCATTCGAATCACGGCTGATTTTACTTTGGGCTTTGGGAAAAAAACATTCTCGCTTACAGTGAACAGGTATTCGATGGAATAATATGCCTGGAGAAGAATGCTTAAGATGCCACTTTCACGGGTTCCGGGTTTGGAAGCAATTCTTTCAGCAAATTCTTTCTGGAACATGCCCACCACCTCCGGAATAGAATCCCTGTATTCAAGCACCCTGAAAAGGATCTGACTTCCGATATTGTAAGGGAAATTGCCGATCAGTCCAAAAGGTGCCGGGATGAATGAAAGATCAGCTTCGAGAAAATCGGAAAGGATGATCTTGTCTTTTATTTCAGGAAATTTTTTCTCAAGAAATGAGACTGCTTCCGGATCGATCTCAAAAAAGTACGGGACAAACCTATCGTCATTCAGCAGGAACTTCGACAAAGCACCGGTACCCGGCCCTACTTCCACGATTGTTTTGTAATGTCCGCAAAAAGACCCGGCGATCTTTGCAGCTATGTTATCATCATTCAGGAAATGCTGGCCAAGTCGCTTTTTCGGTATCATGACTGGAACCCTTTATCTCCTCTCAGGAACCGGAAGCGGTTTCTTGCATCGTTTGCATAAACGCTTCCCGGAAACTTAGTAATGAGAGCCTCGTAATACTGCATAGCCATTGCCGGATTTTTCATTTGCTCTTCATTCAACCGGGCACGCATCATAAGGGCTTTATCGGCCACAACACCCGAGGAATATTCTGAAACCACAGTCCCGAGAAGAGTATCCGCTTCAGCGTATTTTCCTTGCTTTATTTGTATCTCCGCTTTTTTCATGATCACCCGGTCGAATATGGAATGCTGATGAAAAGCGATGAAAACAGAATCCAGTTTCTGGATGGCCTGATCATACTGGTTCCTGTATTCCAGCAAATCGGCATGAGCATAATAACCCAACGCGATGGTAGTGCTGTCGGAATCAAAATTTTCAGAGATCAGAAGCGAAAGGTCCATGGCATCATTGGCAATCAGCTTGGATGTAGCGGCTTTCAGAACATCAAGCTGATCGAGTGCCCATTTGAACTCACCGATATAGAAAGAAAGCCTGGCATTCTTGAATTTGGCTTCCTGACCGATCTCATCATTCATATAATCCTTATAAACCTGTTGATAGAGTAATGCGGCCTCCCAGACATCATCCGTAAACAGGAGTATATCGGCCAGTTCGAGCTTGCAACCAGCCCTTACCAAAGGATCCAGATCATTCCGGTTTATCATCCGGTTCAGATAAGAAGAGGCTTCATCCATGTTATTCAGGAAGAAAGCATCCAGATGGGCCAGGTTACGGATCAGTCCAATTGTAAGGGAATTTTCTCCTGAATTTTCAATCTCTTTCTGAAACTCCTTTTTAAGTTCTTCCAAATTTTTCTTTAGAGGATCCGGACCGGAAGTCAGTTGAAGATACCGTGTGTTGAGCAGCTCAATCCGGCTTTCATTATAATACGGATAAGATGGCCCTTTAGAGATCAGATATTTATATCCTTCCTGTGCTACTTCGAAATTATCGTTGACGGCTGAAAGGCGTGCCAATTGTCTGACCCGGCTGCCATCTTCGCGGAATCTGCGGTCAAGGGATTTTGCCTGAATCAAAGCGAGATCAAAATCTTTTTGTTGAATGGAATACCACCAGAGCAACTCGGAATAGAAAGCTTTTTCAGGTTCCTTCTGCGCTTTTTCCAACAGGTAGGTCCGGAATAATTCATTCTTTGATCCATCGGGATCATTTGCAAGAGTAAATTGCAGGTGATCCTGGACGGTCGGCAGGAAAGAACGGTTATTCACAAGCAGGTTGACGAATTCATCCAGCATTTTTCGCATATCTCCTACCCGTTCATAAACCGAAGCCAGTTCAAATCCAAATTTCCCCGGATCTCCGGAAAGTTGCCTTCCTTTCAGATAAACCCTGATGGCATATTCATTTTCAAAACGGTTCATGAAAGCATTGGCCAATTCATAGATTTGTTGATTGTTATTGGTGATTTTTTTCAACGCATCCTCGTAATATTTGGTTGCTTTGTCGGACTCTCCCTTGCGGTAGTGCAGATAGCCCAGGTCGACAAGATAGGAAAGAGCATCCGGATTTTTTTTCCGGGCTGTTTTAATTAGTTTTTCAACTCCGTCAAAATCGTGCATTTCGATCAGGCAGAAGTAATAGTATGTATAGAAATAAGAATTGGACTTTGCATTGTAAAGTCGGTCAAAGATCGGTGCTGCTTTATCATATTCCTTATTCTGGAAATACTGCATGGCAAGCTGTTCGTCATTATTATCACCCGGGGAGGTCTGGAAAGGCAGCAAAGTTTGTTCTGCAGGATGGTCCTGGGCAAAAGTGGGCATTTCTTCTGTAAGGAGGAATGTCATGACAGAAAAAAGCAGGAGTCGTACGATACCTGACGATCTGAAACACATACTTTTTTTCTCTCTGTTCATTATTATTCAGAAAGTGCTCTGACTGCCAGGTAAGCCATCAGTCCCATTCCGGTAACGAGGCTGGATTCATCCACATCGAATGTCGGAGTATGGAGGTTGGAAACAAATCCCTTTTTTTCATTCCGGATTCCCAATCTGTAAAGGCAGGAAGGGATTTCCCATGAAAAATAGGAAAAATCCTCAGCAGTCATTCTCTGTTCCACGTCAATAACGTTTTTTTCGCCAAGATATTCTGTAGCCCAGGCACGGACATTCCGTGTTACGGTTTCATCGTTTTTAACGGCAGGATATCCGGGATCAACGAATACATCACATTCTCCCCCCAAAGCTTCGGCAATTCCAGAAGCTATTTTCCGGATCTTCTCATGAATCTCTTTGCGCCATGTTTCGCTGAAAGTCCTGACTGTTCCTTCAATCTTCACTTCAGCCGGAATAATATTGGTTCTTCCCTCACCGATAATTTTCCCGAAAGAGATCACGGTAGGCATCAGGGGACTCGCGTTCCGGCTAACGATCTGTTGGATAGCCACGAGAATATGAGCTGCGATCAAAACAGGATCTATATCCTGTTCCGGAGTTGCAGCATGGCCGCTTTTTCCTTTAACCGTAAGGTATATTTCATCTGTCGAAGCCATGTAAAATCCAGGTCTTATTCCAATTTTGCCTGCATCAATTGTATTCAGGACATGTTGAGCAATGGCAATGGAAGTATCCGGGTTCTTCAGAACTCCATTCCGGATCATTCCAATAGCTCCGCCGGGATATGATTCTTCGGAAGGCTGAAAGATGATCTTGACACTTCCATGGAACCGGTCCTTCAGGGTATTCAAAATCCGCGCTGCACCCAACAGGCATGACATATGAACATCATGGCCGCAGGCATGCATCGTTCCGGGAACTTCCGATTTATATTCCGTATCATTGGCTTCATTGACCGGAAGAGCGTCCATATCGGCACGAAGAACAATGTTTTTACCTTCCCCGGACCCGGAAATCAATCCCACAATACCTGTCCCGGCAATATTGTTTCTATAAGGAATACCGTATTTATCCAGACAGGAACAGATATAGGCTGCCGTTTCAAACTCTTTCTTGGAAAGCTCGGGATGGCGGTGAAAATGTCTTCTGATCACCCGGATATCTTCAAAATATTCAGTAGAAAGTTGTTGGATCCTGTTCTTTAATTCAGTCATCTTGAAAAAAAATGTCACTCAAAGGTAAGCATTTAAGTAAAAAAAAGACGAATATTTACCTCTTATCCGGTAAACCGGCAATTCGTCAGGTTTCCGTATTAATATTTTCCTGATCTTTGCACCCGGATTTTTGATCGGATGAATCGACTTATCCATATCGCTATAATCTGTACTCTTATTTTTTCTTTTTCCGCATGTCATCATAAGGAGAAGCATACTGCCATTTCTCCTCCTCATCACGATACAACTTCCCTCAAACATGCCGATCTTGCCCAGCAGGATTCACTTATCCAGGGACTCGATCATATGATAAAAGACCGCTGTTTTGACGGAGCCACGATCGGGTATATTGTCATGGATTTTACAAAAGGAATGCCGGTAACGATAGCTGAACATAATGCAAAGAAAGGGATGGTGCCGGCATCAACGCAGAAGATCTTTATTACGGGTGCTGCACTGGAGCTTTTCGGAAATTCGGTTGCCCAGGAAGTAACCGTTACCAATCAATTCAGTATTAACTGGCGTGCAAACCGTCTTCTTCAAAAGATTGGTGAAAAAATGTACGGTAAAAAGGACTATATCCACGGTACACGGGCAGTGATGGATTTTTGGACCTCCA
Source organism: Bacteroidota bacterium (assembly GCA_030706225.1). Classification (GTDB taxonomy): domain Bacteria; phylum Bacteroidota; class Bacteroidia; order Bacteroidales; family FEN-979; genus JAUZOW01. The sequence continues at coordinate 18,560 of JAUZOW010000005.1, forward strand.
GAGGGTTGGATTTGAGTGGCGTCAATTTAGTGGATGGCAGCGGCAGGTCACACGACAATTGTCTGACTCCCCACCAGCTTGCCGATCTTTTATACAAAATGACTACATCCCATTATTTCCCCATTTTTTATAATTCATTGCCTCTGGCAGGCATTTCAGGAACTATGCACAGATGGCTGAAAGGAACCGATGGTGAACGGAGAGTAAGAGCCAAAACAGGATCTCTGGATAAAGTCCGCAGCTATGCAGGTTATGTACACACTGTTACCGGTAAAAGATTGATTTTTGCTGTGATCGTAAACGATTACAACTGCCGGACAAAAGTTCTGAAATCAAAAATGGAAGATGTACTGGTGAGAATGGCTGAATTATAAAGTCTTTTTGATCCGGAAAGGCAGCAATAACGGCACTTTTGCACAATAATCTTCGTAATCTTCTTTTCTTTCTTTCATCCTCTTTTCCATGATAGGAATAGAAATAAAGAGAAACATGATTGTAATGCCGGCAGGACCTATGATCACCCACCATTGTGCGGGATTTGCAGCCAATGCAAAGAAATAAAGTCCCCACCAGAAGAAGATTTCCCCTAAATAATTCGGATGGCGGGAAAAAGACCATAAACCTTCTTTCAGTGTAATATTTTTTGGAGAACCGTTTTTTAAAAAATCAAAGAGTTGTTTGTCTGCTGCCGCTTCCATCCAGATTCCAAAACCGGTAACAAGAAGTCCCAGGATATCCAGAAAATTGAGAGGATTGCAGGATTTTACTTCGACCACCCAAAGGGAAAAGGAACCCAGAAAAACCATCATCGCAGGAAAGATATGGATTCCCAGCAGGCTGACCGTCCAGTACCAGAAACCTGTTTTGCCTCTCAGATTGGCATATCTCCAGTCCTCATGCTTTAATCCTTTCCATTTTCTCACGAAGTTCCAGGTAAGTCGGATGCCGTACAGAGTAACCAGAACAGCAACGGTAAAAAAACGTGCAATCTGGTGATAATCCGGGTAATTACCCTTTTTAAAAAGAGCGGTTTCGTTTCCCTCGACAAACAGAAAAGTTATAAAGAGAAAAGGAGCTACACTCCAGTATGGATCAAAAACGCTTGAATTATCTGAAAGAAAGCTGAAAAGCCAGAGAATGATTGACGCAGAAAGAATCCCCATGCAGGCTTTTCCAAGGAGGCCGAATTCCTCATAAGAAGCGCCCACAATATAAGACACTCCCGCAGTAACGGCATAAATACCCAACAGGATAAAACGGTCTTTCCTCATTGCCTTTGTCATTAAATGAACGACTGCAGCTCATAAAGCCTGTGGTAAACTCCATGCCGTTCAAGCAATTCGTTATGGGTTCCTCTTTCTACAATTTCACCCCTCCGGAGAACAATGATTTCATCGGCATATTGTATGGTGGAAAGTCTGTGAGCGATGACGATGGAAGTACGGTTCCGCATAAGGTTTTCAAGAGCCTGTTGGACAAGGCGTTCCGATTCCGTATCCAGAGCGGAAGTAGCTTCATCAAGGATCAGGATAGGTGGATTTTTCAGAACAGCACGAGCAATGCTGAGACGCTGGCGTTGTCCTCCTGAAAGCTTGGTACCCCGGTCTCCGATGTTTGTAAAATAGCCCAACGGCATCTTTTCAATAAATTCATGGGCATTTGCCACTTTTGCCGCAGCGACCACATCTTCTTCACTGATTTCGCTCATGCCGAAAGCAATATTATTAAAGACAGAATCATTGAAAAGAATGGTTTCCTGCGAGACTATGCCCATCATTCCACGCAAATCACCTATCACCAGGTCGGTAATCGGGATTTGATCGATCCGAATCTCTCCATCCGTACAATCATAAAACCGCGGAAGAAGGTCAACAAGAGTGGATTTACCTCCGCCGGAAGGCCCGACAACAGCTATTGTCTTACCTTTTTCAATGACAAGATCGATATTTTTCAGGACATTTTCCTTCTCATAATGAAAGGAAACATTCTTATATTCAATTTTTTCACGGAAATCTTTTTTCGCAATGGCATCCGGCTTCTGTACAATCACTTCCGGCTCATTAAGCACCTTTTCTATCCTTTCCATAGATGCTCCCCCTTTCTGAATATTGTAATACGCCTGTGTGATTGATTTTGCCGGAGTAATGACCTGTGAAAAAATCGTCAAATAAACCAGGAATACAGCTGCATCCAAAAGGTTGCCGGGAGTAAGGACCAGACGGCCGCCAAACCAAAGAACCATCGACAGAACAACTGCTCCCAGAAATTCACTGAGTGGAGATGCCAGATCACGCTTCCTGTAAAGATGAATCATCAGTCTTGTATATTCCTGGTTTGTCTCACGAAATCTGTGATTTGTAAATTCAATGGCATTGAAAGCTTTAATGATTCTTAATCCGGAAATCGTTTCTTCTATAATGGAAAGAATGATCCCCATCTTCTTCTGCCCTTTCTGAGAACTTCTTTTCAGGCTCTTTCCGATCCGGCCGATCAGATAACCGCTGATAGGGAGAATGACCAGAACAAAAAGCGTCAATCGGGGACTGATAACAAACAAGGTGGTTATAAATGCGAGAATCTGGATAGGGTCACGGAAAATCATTTCCAGTGAGCTCATGATCGACCATTCCACTTCCTGAACGTCCGCTGTCATTCTGGAAATGATATCTCCTTTTCTTTGTTCGGAAAAGTAAGCCAGCGGGAGAATAAGAACTTTTTCGTAAAGATTATTCCTGAGATCTTTTACAACACCGTTGCGGACATTGGCAAGAAAATACATAGCCATGTACCGGGTAAGGTTTCTGAGAAAGAACAGCACGATCACAGTAATGGCAATATAGACGAGCATAGTCATTTCTCCCTGAGTGGTAATCATATGCCCGAAAAAATAATTGAAATTATCCTTGAGTGAATCGTAATCCGTCAAATCTAACGGAGGTGCCGTTGTGGGAATCTTTGTCGTATGAAACAGCATCTGAAGGACAGGCACAAACAATCCAAAGGAAACCAATGAAAAGAGTACCGACAGTAGATTGAACATTACGTTCAATCCGGCATAATGCCAATAAGGCTTTACAAACCTGAATATTTTGCCAAGGGTTCTCACATTGCAAAGGTAGAATAAAAATAACATTATCATTTTTCAGTACATTTGTGAAATGGAAACTACGCGTCAGAATAAAATTTCACGGTTGGTCCAAAAAGACCTGGGGGAGATTTTCCAGAGTAAAAGCAGGGAGCTTTTCAATGGTTCAATGATCACGGTTACAAAAGTTTATGTAACAAAAGACCTTTCGCTTGCAAAGATTTACCTGAGTCTTTTTTCCACAGCGGATAAAAATGTTTTGCTGGAAAAAATCCGGACGAATACACGGGAGATCCGTCGTGAGCTGGGTAACCGTGTCAAACACCAGCTACGTATCATACCAGAACTTCAGTTTTTCCTGGATGACTCCCTGGATTATATTGACAATATTGAAAACCTATTGAAATCCTGACCTTACATGCAATACGACCCGATAAAAAAACGTCTTGGAACTGTTTTTAACAAAACCCCTTTCTTACGGATCCTTTTTTACCGGATACTGGATATCTTGTTGCTTCGCACCTGGCACGTAAAGAAGGAGATCCGGAAATGGGCCTCAACAAAAAAAAGAAACTGCCGTATTCTGGATGCCGGTTCCGGATTCGGGCAATACAGCTATTACCTTAGCAGCCTGAATCGTGAATGGAGTGTGGAGGCAGTGGATGTTAAAAAAGAACAAATTGATGACTGCAACGCTTTCTTCGCTAAAATACACCGGAACAATGTGCTTTTTTCGGTAGCTGATCTTACAAATTATGTAAAGCCGGATACTTACGATTTCATCTTGTCGGTGGATGTCATGGAACATATTCTGAATGACGAGCAGGTTTTCCACAATTTTTATGATTCCCTGACACAGGATGGAATGGTGCTGATTTCCACACCCTCGGATCAGGGCGGATCGGATGTTCATGATCCTGATCAAGAATCCTCATTCATTGGAGAACATGTCCGCGACGGATATAACATCGGGGAAATCTGTGAAAAGCTAAGAAAAGCAGGGTTCAGCAAAGCGGAAGCTTATTATGCATATGGAAAACCCGGACAAATTGCCTGGCGCCTCGCAATGAAATATCCTGTGCTGATGCTGAATCTATCCCGTCTTTTCTTTATTCTGCTTCCCTTCTATTATCTGATCGTGTGTATTCCTGTCCTGATGCTTGACCGGATGGATGTTCAGGGAAAGCATAAAACAGGGACAGGATTGATTGTTAAGGCTTTTAAATAGGTGAACTTCCCTTTTTACATAGCAAGAAGATACCTGGTTTCCAGGAAAACCCATAACATCATCAACATCATTTCCGGGGTGTCGGTTGCCGGGGTTACCATCGGAACGATGGCACTGATTATCGTTCTTTCCGTTTTCAACGGATTTGAAAAGCTTGTTGTTTCCCTGTTCAACGCTTTTAACCCGGATATGGTGATTACTCCTGCCAAAGGAAAGACATTTGATATAAATACTCTTCCCCTGGAAGAGATCCGGAAAATCCCGGGAGTAATCCATCTTTCCCAGATTATTGAGGAGAATGCCCTGCTGAGATACAAGGACAAACAATATATCGCCACGATCAAGGGTGTTGAAGCGGAATACACCCGGATGAGCCGGTTAGATACGCTGATGACCGACGGAAAATTTCTTCTTCAGGAGGGAGACCGGAATTATGCAGTTCTTGGAAACGGAGTAGCCTATTATCTGGGAGCTGACATGAACGACTATGTCAACCCTATTGAAGTATATGTGCCTCTGCGAAATTCCGACCCGGGAGCCGGATTGGGAAGCGGGCTGGAAAATGCTTTCAATATGGCTACCATTTTCCCTGCCGGATTTTTCTCCGTCCAGGAAGAATTCGATATCAAATATGTTATCCTGCCCATCCGTTTTGTAAGACAATTGCTGGATTATCACAATGAAATCACCGGAGTGGAAATAGGGATCATGAAAGGAGCCAATGCAGATAAGATCCAGAAGCAGATCGGAAATCTTGCCGGTGAACGCTTTGTCATTAAAAACAGATATCAGCAGCAGGAAATGCTTTACAAGATCATGAAATCAGAAAAATGGGCAATCTTCCTGATCCTTGCTTTTATTCTGCTTATTGCCACATTTAATGTCATCGGATCACTTTCGATGGTAATCCTTGATAAGAAACAGGATATTGCTATACTTCAGTGTCTTGGAGCCAGCCAGCGAACGGTAAAAAGGATCTTTATGACGGAAGGGTGGCTGATCTCTATTATTGGCGCCATCGCCGGACTCATTCTCGGAGCAGGTGCCTGTTATCTTCAAATGCGTTTCGGATTCGTAAAACTGGGATCCGCTGAAAGTACTTTTGTTGTCAATACGTATCCTGTAAATATGCAGCTTCAGGATTTCATCTTTGTCTTTCTGACTGTTCTTCTTATTGGCCTGGCAGCCGCATGGTATCCGGTTTATAATATCCGGAAAATCGATACACATATCTTAAATCAGAGGTCCTGAAATATTTAAAGGCAACTTTCCTTCATATTGTTGTCATCAAGTAAGGGCTTATTTTTCATAAATTTGTATCCCACAATCACTGATAAAATCAACTCTTAAACATTCAGTCATGAAATGCAGCCTAACTAATTCATCAGGATTAAATCGTATCTTCCTGTCAATGTTACTGTTATCCATCTGCTTTTCTGTTTTTGCAGGAGAGATCCGAATGAATCAGGAGAAAACAGAAGTCCGTTTTACTCCCGGAAAACTTCAAACACTTACGTTTACCTCAACTCTTTCATCAGTTCAGTTCAGAGAGGTTTTGACTTCCGCAGGAACGTTCACAGAACTTTATGTCCCCGGATATAATTTCAGTAACATTCCGGGTGATCCGAAATTACCGGTTTATCACAAACTGATCGAAATTCCTCTTGAAGCCGGAGTGGAAGTGAATATCCTGAATGCAAAATATCAGGAATATGATATGGGATCCAACGGAATCGTACATCCCGTTATTCCGGCACAACCTCCTGTATCCAAAAACATTACAGATCCATCGGCTTTACCTCTGGTATATAATGATTCTACCTATAAATCAAATCGATTCACGGGAGGTCCGGTTGCTTCCGTAACCCCGGTTGGGATTCTTCGTTCGGTTCGCCTGGGCCGTCTTGACATATCCCCCGTATGGTATAACCCGGTTACTCAAAAATTACGTATATACGAAAGTTTCGAGGTACAGATCGTATTTACCCATCCGGATACATACGGGACTACAGCTTTGATGCGGAATACATACTCTCCGGCTTTTAATAACCTTTTTACAAAAATCCCGAATCTTTATGCTCCCGATACCTTGCTGACGGGAGGTCCGATGACCTATGTCATTGTTTCCGATCCTATGTTCAGCAGTGTTTTACAACCATTCATCCACTGGAAAGAAAAGAAAGGATTCCGGGTTATTGCAGCTTATACCAATGATCCGAATGTCGGTAATTCCAAGACATCCATCCGGAATTACCTGATGAATCTTTATAACAACCCACCTTCAGGATACGCCCGTCCTACTTTTGTTCTCCTGGTAGGTGATGTTGCACAGATCCCTGCCTGGACCGATAACAGCCATCCATCCGACCTGAAATACTGTGAATATACCAACGACAATATCCCCGAAGTTTTTTACGGCCGCTTTTCAGCCAATAATCTGGCACAGGTTCAACCTTATATAGACAAAGCGATGGAATATGAACAATATTCCATGCCGGATGACTCTTTCCTCGGTAATGCCTCTCTTGTAGCCGGTGCAGATGCCACCAACGGTCCCCTGTATGGTAACGGACAGGTCAATTACGGCAGGAATACATATTTTAACACTGCTCATAACCTTAATCTGAATTATTACCTTCAGCCGGAACCTTCCGGAGCCAACTATTCCCAGAGAATTCGCCAGGATGTATCCAACGGCGTTTGCTTTTCCAATTATTCCGCTCATGGAAGCGAATCAGGTTGGGCAGATCCTCAATTCGTCATTTCCCAGATTCCGGCATTGACAAATGATCATAAATATCCTCTGATGATCGGAAATTGTTGTAAAACCGCCAATTTTGGCACAAATTGCTTTGCAGAAGAGATCACAAGAGCTGCAAATAAAGGAGCTCTCGGCTATATCGGATGCAGCGATTATTCATACTGGGATGAAGATTTCTGGTGGGCTGACGGATTTAAATCCGTCAGTACAAACCCTCAGTACAACTCCAGTCATCTCGGAGCTTATGATGTTACCTTCCATGATCATGGAGAAGCCATGGACAACTGGTATGTTACCATGGGACAAATGATTATGGGAGGGAATTTGGCTGTAGAAGAATCAAATTCTTCCATGAAAAGATATTACTGGGAAACCTACTGTTTGATGGGCGATCCTTCCTTAAGCGTTTATTACTCCGTTCCGTCAGCCATGACGGCAACATATCCCGGAGTCATAACCACACAGGACAGTGTTGTTACCATTACGACTGAACCGTACGCTTATGTGGCTTTGGCTGTTCATGATTCCGTTTTGCTGGATGCACGGACTGCCGATGCTCAGGGGGTTGCCAGTCTTTCGTTTTCCCCGCTTCCACAGAATGATACACTCTCCCTGGTCATTACCAAACAAAACCGGAAACCGTTTTTCGGCTCTATTGTTGTAATACCCGGAAATGTCCCTTATATCATTTTTTCATCATATACGATCAATGACTCCATCGGGGGCAATAACGATCATACCGCAGATTACGGTGAATCGATCCTTTTAAATGTATCGGTCAGGAATCTCGGACCGGTTGCATCCGGAATGGTGACAGGAACACTGTCAACACAGGATACAAATGTCGTAATAACTGCCGATACTCATATTTTCGGAATAATTTCCGGAGGTGAAACCATAACAGGATACAATGCTTTCGGGCTGACAATAAAACAAAATGTCCCCGATCAGCATATTGTTCCTCTTACGCTTTCCCTGACCGACGGATCATCTGCCTGGATCTCGGAAATGAATCTGACCCTGAATGCACCGTTTCTTACACTGGGACAACTTACTGTGCTTGATCCGGCGCCGGGTGGAAATAATAACGGCGTTCTTGATCCGGGAGAAAGCGTTACCCTGAAGTTGAAAGTATCCAACACCGGACATGCCCCGGTATCCAATGCCATCAGTCATGTTTCGGTAACAACCGGTTCAGGTTATATTCTGCTGAATAATCCGGTATATTTCCTGGGTACGCTGGTTCCGGGCGCCATTGGATCCTCTTATGCTTATACAGACGCCTTGACCAACGGGGCGACTCCTCCGGGAACCTTGGTTTCATTGAATTATCTCGTAACAGCAGGCGCACAGGATCAGTATTCAGTAAACAGTCCTTATGATCTCGAAATCGGTGAACAAACTGCCTATCCCATGGCACCCGGAACCATTAGTACCTGCAGCGGAGTATTTTATGATACCGGTGGTCCCGACCAGAATTACGGCTCCAATGAAGATATTACCGAAACTTTCACTTCCGGTACTTCCGGAGCACAGATCCAGATGAATTTTACCAGTTTCGATGTTGAATCCGGCACAAATTGTACGTTCGACAAATTGACCATTTACAACGGTCCTACGATCTCATCACCCTTAATCGGTACCTATTGCGGAACCGATTCCCCGGGTATTGTAGTTTCCACGAATGGTTCACTGACTTATCAGTTCCATTCCGATTACAGCAGTACGTATTCAGGATGGGCAGCAACCATTTCCTGCATCGGAGGACCACTTTCGATAGTTGCCAATGGATTTCCAGCCACTGTATGTCATGGAGCTTCTTCCCAACTCTCTGCCATTCCTTCTGGCGGATCCGGTAATTATACATACCAATGGTCACCCGCAAATTATCTGAGCAATCCCACGAGCAGCAATCCTATCAGCACTCCGGAATCAGATATTACCTATACAGTAATGGTTTCTGACGGCTCCAGCCAGATAACATCAGCTCCTGTTACCCTTACGGTTCATCCCGCCCCTGCAGCACCCGTGATAACGGAAAACGGAGATTTACTGATTTCTTCCGCTGCTCATGGCAATCAATGGTACATAAACGATGCACTGATTCCGGGGGAAACAGGACAAACGCTGGTCCCGGTTGCTTCCGGCAGTTATTATGCAGTGGTTATCGACTCCATTACCGGATGCCAATCGGATCCTTCCAACATACTCCCCTACTTCTTCACAGGAATCAATCCGGCATCCGGCGATGAAAAAGTGACCGTTTATCCTAACCCGGTCAGGAATATGCTGAATATCCGGTACACTCTTCCCTCATCAGGACCCGTTAAAATCAGTCTTTACAACGGTCAGGGAAATACAGTCCGCACTATTGCCGATAATGCATCGCAACATTCCGGAAATTATCTGAAAACCATTGATATGTATGATCTGAGTTCCGGAATCTATTACCTCCGGATCACTTCCGATGATTACACTCTGGTAAGGAAAATTCTTTTCAATAAAGAATAAGTATAAATAACAAGAAAATGGTTAATGAGAAGATCTCTCCTGATTTTATCATTCATTGTCTTTACTTTTTCAGGATTTGCAGGCCGGTGGATTGACATTCATTCACCGGTCAGCACTCCTGCGAAAACGGCATTGCTTCAGTCAGCACCGGATCGATCTGTGGTCCGGGTTTCGCTGGATGGTTTCGAACTCAATGAAGTCACCACATCCAAAGGATCTTCCTTTGTCGTATCTTCCGGGAAAATGACTCCGATGCTTATTTCCGGAGCTCCCGATCTTCCGGGGATGGCTATATCGCTGATCATCCCTGACAAAGCCGGAATGGCCGTCAGGGTTCTTTCTTCGGAATATAAAGATTATGACAATTTAAACATCGCTCCTTCCAAAGGAGTGCTTTCCCGTACCGTCGATCCTGCCTCTGTCCCTTATCAATACGGGAAATCGTATAAAACCGATGCTTTCTTCCCGGGAATTCTGACGGATACCCGTGAACCCTATATCCTGCGGGATGTCAGAGGACAAACCCTGATGATTTACCCTTTTCAGTACAATCCGTTCACTAAAACCCTTCGCGTTTATTACAGCCTTACGGTTGAGATGTATAAAGCAACTGAAAAAGGTTATAACCCTCTGATCCGGAAATCACCTGAGATAAGAATCAACCGTGAATTCGAAGCATTATATGAAAATCATTTTCTGAATAAAGGTATAATCGATTATACACCGCTTCCGGAGTACGGAAATATGCTGGTCATTTGCTATGGCCCATTTATGAGTGCAATGCAGCCGCTGGTAAAATGGAAAAACCAAAGTGGCATCCCGACGGAAATGATCGATGTTTCCACGGCGGGATCAACAGCAGCCCAGATCAGAAGCTACATTGCCAATTATTACAACACCAGGGGCCTGACATTTGTCCTTCTTGTCGGTGATGCTCCCCAGATCCCGACAAATACCGGATCCTGGCTGGGAGGTCCTTCCGATAATGCATACGGATATATTGCGGGAAATGATCATTATGCGGATGTTTTTGTAGGCAGATTTTCTGCAGAAACCATCGACCAGGTACAGACCCAGGTCCAACGTACCCTTGACTATGAGAAAAATCCTCAATTTCTGACCGACGACTGGTACACTACTGTTCTGGGTATCGGTTCCGATCAGGGAACAGGAGATGATAATGAATACGATTATCAGCACATCCGGAACCTGCAAACACAATGCATGAATTATAATTATACTTCAAATCCGGAGCTTTTCGACGGAAACCAGGGGGGAAATGATGCTCCCGGAAATCCGGTTCCCGGAGATGTCAGTGCCGTTGTAAACGAGGGATCCGGCCTGATCCTTTACTGCGGTCATGGAAGTGAGACTTCCTGGGTTACTACCGGGTTTTCGAATTCCAATATCAATCAATTAACCAATTCCGGAAAACTCCCCTTTATCTGGTCGGTTGCCTGTGTCAATGGCGCTTTTATGAATATGACCTGTTTTGCCGAATCCTGGCTCCGTGCACAAAAAAACGGTCAACCTGCCGGGGCTGTCGCATTTCTCGGATCCACCATCAATCAAAGCTGGAATTCCCCCATGGAAGGACAGGACGAGATGGTATCCATTCTGGTTGAATCTTATTCGAATAATATTAAAAGAACATTCGGAGGCCTTTCCATAAACGGATGTATGAAAATGATCGACTCGTACGGAACCGACGGAGCAAATATGGCCGATACATGGACGATATTCGGTGACCCTTCCTTATTGATCCGTACCAGCAATCCGCAGATCATGACCGTCGCACATGATCCGTTTATTTATGTAGGACAAGGTACCCTGAATGTAACCTGTAATATCGACGGAGCACGGGCTACGGTATCTCTTCATGATACCATCCTGGCAACAACTCTTGTTTCCAATCATTCGGCCGTCCTGAATTTTCCTCCGTTGCAATCTCCTTCGGATACGGTCGTTCTGACCGTTACCGGCTATAACAACTACCCTTATCAGGATAGCATCCCGGTTTTTTCATCCAACAGTCCGTGGGTTGTGTATTATGATAATCAGATTAATGATACGACAGGAAATAACAACGATTTTGCCGATTACGGAGAAGATATCCTTCTGGCAGTTACTCTGAAGAATGAAGGATTACTGTCCTCTTCCGGGATCCGTGCGACACTCCGGTCATCCGATCCTTATATAAGCCTGAATGATACTACCGAATTTTACGGTGTTTTTCAGCCCGGAGAAGCAAAAAAGATAAACGACGGATACAATTTCCATCTCAGTAACCAGGTCACTGACGGACATTTGATTCCCTTTGAAATGATTGCGCAGGACAGTTCCGGTACATGGACTTCCGGGTTTTCCATCCAGGCACACGCTCCGGTTCTTCTGAACAGTAATAACATAATCAGAGATTCAACCGGTAATAATAATGGACGTCTGGATCCGGGTGAAACAGCCTATCTTAAGGTATTTATTGAAAATTCAGGTTCTTCTGCAGCATTGAATGTTACCGGACAGATAGTATCCATGAATTCACATGTGACCGTCACACCTTTTTTTCAAAATTACGGGAATATGAACGGAGGGCAAATCAGTTGGCATTGGTTTACTGTAACCGTGGATACAGCTGCAAAAAACGGGGAACAGGCTTCTTTGCTTCTTGAGATTTCTGCCGATAAAGGTATTGCGGCTGCAAACAACATCAACCTAACCATCGGAAAAATTCCTGTTTTAATTGTGGATCTGGATGGGAACCTGAGTTCAGGGACTTTCATGGAAACTGCGGTCTCCGGATTAGGAATAACTTCTGAATTTAATACACAAGCTATTCCGGATTCCCTTGAAAAATACGCTGCTGTTTTTGTCTGTCTGGGGACTTATCCCGACAATCATACGCTCACGAACCAGGAAGGCACCAAACTTGCGGATTACCTTAATTCCGGCGGGAGGCTTTATCTGGAGGGAGGTGATACCTGGTATTATGATCCATCTACCCCGGTTCGTATCCTTTTTAATATCAACGGGACTATCGATGGAAACGGGGACCTTTCCATCGTTAATGGAATTCCGAGAACATTCACCGATAGTTTGTCTTATTCATTTTCAGGAGACAACCAGTATATCGATCATATTGACCCTGTATCCCCTGCTTATACCGTTCTGAAAAACCAGTCGCCCGAATATAACACGACTATAGCAAACGATGCAGGATTCTATAAAACCATCGGTTCATCAGCAGAATTCGGAGGTCTTCAGGATGGTATTTATCCTTCCACCCGTCAGCATCTGATGGAAAAATATCTCTCGTTTTTCGGTATTCCTGTACCTTCCCTTAAGTTGAATTTCACGGGTTTCCCGACAAACATTGTACCCGGAGGGGTATGTCATTTCTTTGACTGTTCCACCGGAAGTATAATTTCCCGTCACTGGAGTTTCCCGGGAGGGATACCTGATACTTCGTCTGAGATGAACCCGGTAGTCACGTACAATGCTCCCGGAAATTATGATGTACGGTTGGTTATTGAAAGCAGTTCCGGCACAGATACTTTAATCCGGAACAACTATATAACAGTGGAATATCCCACAGGCATTTCAAAGAACAGTGATAACTCCCTTTTAATATTTCCGAATCCGGGAAACGGTCTTTTCATAATCGATGGTCCCTTTAAGGGATCTGAAGCAAAGATCACGGTTTATAATTTCTCCGGACAACAGGTTTATTCATCATCAGCGGCTGTCAGGGAGAATTTAATTCATACGGCCGTTGATCTGTCCACTTTTCCCGAAGGTGCATATTTTATGAAAATTACAGGGGAAAATTCCCCGGTTATTCTGAAATTTGTGATAGAAAAGTAAGTACCCTGACTTCAGGGGACAAATCGAGACGTACGTGACGAACGTGACGCGTGACGCGTAGAAATCTTTTAGATGATTCATACTTCTATGTCTGTAAAATCAGGATTATTGACATGCATCATTCTCTCTTTTCTCTTCACCGGATGCCGGCACATCACAACGAATGACGAGTCATTTTTAATCAAAGAGAAAGAAAATACAATAAATAATCTTGACTCTCTTTCGGAGGTGTTAAGGATTCAGGATGTGACAAAAGCTCTGAAGTATGCCCGAGAGGCGGTTAAATTATCAAATGATTACAGTTTGACCGATGAACTTTCAAAATCCTATCTTGCTCTGGGAAATGCATATAGGAACAGTTATCCTGATTCAAGCTATTTTTATTATTTATCCTCATTGAAATTAACCCAAAACCGTCCCTGGAATAAAAACATATGTGCCGTATATTACAGCCTTGCCAATTTGTATATTGAATCATTTGATAATAAAAATGCAATTTGTGCACTGGATACTTGTATCCGGCTTGCTGAAAAAGAGAAAGTATATGATGTACTTTCCGATGCATATACTGTTTTGGGGATGATCTATTTCAATATCAACGATTCTTGCATGGCTTTTAAAATGTATAGCCATGCATTTGAGATTGCTAAAAAAAATAATCTTACGAAGCAATCCGGGATTTCAATTGGAAATCTTTCCATGTTTCAGAAAAATGAAAATCAGATACAAGCCATGCAAAAGAAGGCGCTTGAGTACTTGCAGAAAGTACCCGGAGCGAAGTATGAATTGTGCACACTCCTTAACGATATAGGATTACGGCAAACAAATACCGACTCTGCCATTCGGTACTTACGGATGTCTTATGATCAAGCCCGTCAGGGAAATTTAAAAGAAAATATGATTGGTGCAGCCAATAACCTGGCCTATTATTATCTGGATAAAAATATGGTTGAAAAAGCAGTATCTCTGATCAGGGATACTGCAATACCTATGGCTCAGCAGATAAATCAGCTGGAATGGCTTTCTGTTTTGTATGATACATATTCCGATATCCTGAAATCACGACACCAGTGGAATTCAGCTTATACTGTATTGAAAGAAAGCATCGATTATAAAAACAGGTATGATGTCCGAAAGAAAGAAGGACAGACAAGGTTGCTTATGACTATGCTTGAAATGAAAAACAAGGAACTTACGATTGCAGAACAAAAGTCGGAGCTGAAATCCAGAAAATCACAAAATGGTTTTCTTCTTGTTATGCTGATATTGTCGGTAATGCTTATTCTTGTATCCTTGGCTGCACTAATTATTTTCAGACAAAAATCAGCCATTAAATTGAAACGTCAGCAAATTGATTCAGCGCTAAAAATCATTGAATTGGAAGAATATGAAAACAACCGGTTAGGATTTGAGCTTCATGACAATATCGGTTATCTGGTAAGGGTTTTGGATGGATACATCAAAGCGTTAAATATTAAGGAAAAAGATATTAAGCTTAATATTATTGAAAAATTAAATGATTTGGGAACTAAAATAACAACGCTTACGAACAGGGTCAGATTGATAAAAGATGATAATAATAATCTGAACGATTTGATTTCGGATATTGTTAATGATATGATAAACCTTACAGGCATTGATGTCGTATACTTCATCCCTGCCCATATGCCTAAGATAAAAAGAGAGGCAATGATCCATATCTGCAGGATCACACAAGAACTTTTAACAAATGCTGACAAATACGCACATGATGCGACAATTCACCTGGATATTGCCTTTGCCGGTGATATATTATTACTTAGTTACAGAGATACAGGACCCGGATTTGATCCTGATTTAATTGAAAACAGGTGTATTGGCTTGCATAGCATAAAAGAAAGAGTTAACCTTATTGGCGGTGATTCGGAACTTAAAACAGCTCCCGGAATGGGAACACAATGGGAAATAACCGTTCCATTAACCAAATACTTAAGAAACTTTTAAACATGATACGGGTATTGGTAATAGAAGACCATCTGGTAACCATTTCCGGGTTAAGAAATTTCTTCAGACCCGGTCGTGATAAAATAAATATTGTTTCGTCCTCGGATAGCATTAAAAATGCTTTTCAGGTTAAACCTGAAAACTTTGATGTTGTCTTACTCGATTTATGGCTTCCGGAAGGGAAACCAATGGAGAACTTTTTGATGCTTCAGGAGAAATTTCCTGAAAAGCCAATTATTATTTTTACATCTGAACACGAGTTAAACTGGCAACGCAAGATGTTTAAAGCAGGAGCGAAAGGATTTATTAATAAAAAATATGACCGTCATTTGATGTTCGATATAATCGAAAAAGTCATGAAAGGAGAAACCGTTTATACTCCTGAAATGATTGATTACAAATCCAGTAGAGTCATTAATGTATATAATGATCCCAAATTCCACTTATCGGAAGATCAGCAAAATATTATTAAGTATTTGCTGGATGGATTAACAACCAATGAAATAGCGGAAAAAATAAGCAAGAGTGAAGATACCGTATATAAAAACCTAAAAAATATCCGTAAAAATTTTCAGGTTAAAAGTAATATTGAATTGATTAAAACCCTGTTTCAGCGTAATGATTTTCATTGATGGTTTCTCCGGCTTATACCATCTCAAAATTCGCCTGATCCAACTTATGTATAATTTCTGACTTCCAACCTGACTTCCAAAGTCGATTTTTATTAATCTGTATTTCCGGACATTAGCATTTTTTTTCATTACTTTTTCCAATTTTTGGAAAATAATAATTTCCAATTTTTCGCCTCTCTTTTTATTTTTTTTGTATATATAATTGCATGATTGAATTTCTTAACTTTTTTAACCTGTAATAATCCCTATGAAAGAAAAAATTCATAACAAATATTTTTGTTTTAAACAAAAATGCTTTATCATCTTTTCTATTTTAATTTTTTGCAGTTCGGTCCATGCTTTTGCTCAATATCCGATTCCTTCCTACAATATTTTGGTCAGGGATTCCGCTTTTTTCAGTGAAATAAGTCAAAATTGCACTTATCAGATAAATTCCCCGAACTCAAAAAAAATAATGGCAATTCATTGTAGTTGTTCAACAGGCACTTTATGTAATGCACAAATTTTGGTTTCGACTGTTGATAAATCCGATATTCTGGGTCCTTATAGCATTGAAGGAGGGGAAACTCTTTATATCCCAATCGATGAACGTGAATGGGAGGTTCTTGTTGAAACCGATATTGATATAATTATAGATGTTTACATCGAATAATACTGATATTAATACAATTCCTACAATTCATTATTTATTAATCTTAAAACTAAACATTATGAAAAAAATGTTCTTACTTTGCATCTTAATCTTTGGATTAGGAGGAGTTTTCAATTCGAATGCTCAACAAATTCAACTTTCTGTAAACCCTTTTACATATCAATTTTCTGACAGATCTTACATTTCTTCACCCCCAAATCATTTATATCAAGCGTGGGAAATCGTGACAAATCATGACAAAACTGAATATTGCTCAACACCATATTTTTGCGGATATGTAAATCCTGGTGTTGTTAATACTGTTCCAGTAAATTCATTTCTAATGGATTCCGATGCAAACGGATATTATGTATGCATTTTAATTGTCAGGGATAATGAACCAATTGGTTCAGGTCTCAATCGAGCCGGATGGGATGGACCGCTTTTTCCGGATATGTACAATACTATCCATCCTCAGAATATGACAATTACAGGATGGTAATCCGTTAAAGAATATGCTTCCCGAATTTTTTTTTTCGGGAAGCATATTCTTTTTAATTTAGCGACCATTTTCATTGGCATATCTGCCTAAAATTGATTTCGATATGAGATTTATTGTACTGACAATATTTATTTTCTTTACTAATATTTCAATTCTATATGCTCAGGGCGAATTCAATATCTGGTATTTTGGCAATCGTGCGGGAGTAAATTTTAATTCAGGAAGCCCAGTTACAATTTTAGATTGTTCTCCTTTGGGATATTGGTTAATTACCACTATGTCAGATTCCTTAGGATCTTTACTTTTTTATGGAAATAATTATTGCTTATTTGATAAAAGCCACCAAGCTATGCCCAATGGAAGTGGTTTACTTACCGGAGGAGCTAATTACAGTCAAGATTTGTTTACAGTACAAAAAAGGAATGACGAAAAATCCTATTATGTCTTTCAAATGGGAGGAATTAATCCTTTAGGATATACAGATGGTCTCATGTACTCTATTGTTGATATGAGACTTCATTCGGGTTTGGGAGATATTGTTCCCGGTCAGAAAAATATCCATGTATTGGCTGCTCATGATGCTTCAGGTGCATTGACCGGAACCAGGCACCATAATAATAAAGATGCATGGATTATTACCAGAAGACTGAGCTACACTTCTCAAAGATATGCATGCTTTCTCGTTTCCTTTTCTGGTTTGGATACTGTTCCGGTTTATAGCAATAGCCTGCTTCATATTGTTCCAAATCTGTCACCAGGAAATGGAATAGAATATCTTAAAGTTTCACCGGATGGGACTAAATTGATTTGTGTGTGTGATACCAGTTTTGAATATTGTACATTCGATTCACAAACAGGGAAAATAACTCCTCTTTTTGTGGGAACTCTTATAAAAGTTAATAATATGAATGGGGAAAATGAAACACCTGAGTTTTCGTTAAAATCAAAATATCTTTATTTATCCTGTCAAAGAACCAACGGAGAACATGTTCTATATCAATTTGATGCTACAAAAACGGATTCAGCTTCATTTTTTGCCAGCAGAGTGCAGTTAGAAAGTGATTTTCCTTATTTTATTGCATTACAAAGAGCTGTGGATAACAAAATTTATGTTGCACCTGTTTTTCTAGATTCATTAAGTGTGATTGAATACCCGGATAATCCGGGAGCATCCTGTCAATATACGCGTGATGTTTTATCTTTACAAGGCAGAACATGTATTTACAATCTACCTCAATTTTTACAAAAATATAAAGCCTATATTCAATATTTTCATCCCTGTCAAAACGACCGGATTCCTTTTTCCGGCGACATCTGGCCGCCGGCGGATACCACCCGGTGGAACTTCGGGGATCCGGCTTCCGGTGTGGATAATGTTTCTTACCTGCCTGATCCGGTTCATATTTATTCTTTGCCGGGTACCTATACGGTGGAGCTTTA
>JAUZOW010000050.1 GCA_030706225.1 Bacteroidota bacterium
AATTGTCTTATAATTAATATTATGTTAAATAGAAGATTTTAAATCCCAAGATTCATAACTTCATAAAAAAAGCAGGCTCCCATTACTGAAAGCCTGCTTTTTTTAGAATTGCAGAGTCTTTACCTATTTCTTATGCTGTGCATTATCAATTTTTTCATCGATCACTTTCAACTTATCCTGTTGATTTGTCCTTGCATAGATCTGTTTCAGGGAATACAAGGTATTTAAATCACTGGGCTGAATTTCAGATGCTCTTTCCAGATACGGAGCTGCAAATCCCAAATATTGATCTGCATCATTTTTCAATTTCTTGAACTGTGCTTCTGCATCCAAAGGAAGCTTATTCGCAATATCATTGATGGTAGCAGCCTTATTTACATAAAGAGCACCAAGATTGTAATTGGGCTCAAAATAATTGCTGTTAAGCCGGATTGCATTTTTATAGCAATTAATGGCATTATTGAATGTCGAAGCTCTTAATTCCTCCGGTTTTGTGGTATCATTAGATAAATTGTCATAAATAGTACCCAAGGCGAAATATACGGTCGGATTCGTCGAGTCTTTTTGGATAGCATATCTCAGATATTGTAATGCTTTCTGGGTCTGATTGAATGTCAGATAAATATTCGTTTCGGCTAAGAAAAGCTTCAGATCGTTTGGATACAGTTTCTGGCCTTCCCTTGCGATTTTTAATGCATTTGCACTATCCTTATCCTGTCTGTAAATATCAGAAAGTGACATATATAAAGCAGGTGATTTATACTTGGCATTTAAGAGTTCAACGTAATATTGTTTTGCTTTTTCGCGATTATTTGACATACCTGCGCAAGCTGCTGCATAAAAAAGTGCCAATGTATCAGAAACATTAGCAATAGCCATGGTATGTGCAGCATTTTCAAATGAATTCATTGCATTGCGGTAATCTTTCTTGTTATAAAATTCCACGGCTTCGTTGAAGTAATTATTTCTTTGCCAGTTGACTTTTGCAAAAATATCTTCTTTATAATCCCCTTTCGTATCGAATTCCATTGCTTTTTTATAGGAATTCATTGCATTTCTCATAGGTTCTGCATCAAGGGCTTTTACTTTTTCATCTTTTGAATTGGAAATTTCAAGAAAGATATTACCACGGATCATCCATGTTTTTGCATCCGTGGCTGTTGAAGGATCCTGGATACATTGATTGATAGTTTCCAATGCTTTTGCCAGATCCCCGTGTTTAAGGTAATTTGAGGCAGTCTGTCGTGTACTTGTCTGTCCATACCCAATGGTGAAAGCAGCCATTAACACCATTAACATTACAACTTTTTTCATCTGATTTTCATTTTTTGTTATTATATAAATCTCTTCCAGAACCACAAAATTATTAATTATTTTAAAAATCCCATTGTTCTGACTTATTAATTTTCAGGTTGATCGGCATCTTTCGGGGAATTGTTTTCAATATCTGTGCCATTTTCAGAATTTTCATTTTCCAGCTCATTCTCATTTTCTTCACCTTCACCGTCATCTTCATCTGCTGCGACTTTTGCGACAGCGGCAATGGCATCTCCATCATGGATCTTGATCAGCCGTACACCCTGTGTAGCTCTTCCCATAACGCGAAGTTCTGCTACAGCCATTCGGATGGTAATTCCGCTTTTATTGATGATCATCAGGTCATCAGTATCCATAACATCCTTAATAGCTATCAGGAGTCCTGTTTTATCTGTAATCTGCAGTGTCTTCACTCCTTTCCCACCGCGGTTCGTCACCCGGTAATCGTCCAGGTCAGAACGCTTTCCGTATCCGTTTTCAGATACGACCAGGATATCGCTTTTTAATTCCTGTTTCAGGCAGATCATTCCAACTACTTCATCATCCGGATTTGAAAGCGTAATACCTCTGACACCGGATGCGTTACGGCCCATAGGACGAACTTTTTCTTCGTTGAAACGGATGGCTCTTCCTGATTTCAATGCGATCACGATTTCATCATGTCCACTTGTCTGTCTGGCTTCCAGAAGATGGTCGCCTTCTTTGATTGTAATGGCATTAATACCGGATTGACGTGGCCTGGCATAAGCTTTCAGGGAAGTCTTCTTGATGGTTCCTTTGCTTGTAGCAAGAATTATAAAATTATTTTCAGTATATGATTCATCTTTGAGATCCTTCACATTAATATAGGCACGGATATTATCATCCGGTTCAATATTAATAAGGTTTTGGATGGCACGTCCTTTTGAAATTTTGGATCCTTCCGGAATTTCAAATGCCCTTAGCCACAAGCATTTTCCTTTTTCTGTAAAGAAGAGAAGATAATTATGATTCGAAGCAATGAACAGATGTTCAAGGAAATCCTCATCTCTGACATCACTGCCTTTCATCCCCTTTCCTCCCCTGCTTTGGCGGCGGTATTCGGAAAGAGGTGTCCTTTTTATATATCCCAAATGAGAGATCGTAATGACAACGTTCTCATCGGCGATGGTATCTTCAATACGGAAATTGTCAGCTGTATAAACGATCTGTGACTTGGGTTCATCCCCGTATTTTTCTTTTATTTCTCTAAGCTCATCCTTGATGATACCCATTTGCAAATTAATGTCGGCAAGGATCTCTTTCAAGTGATTGACCAGTTTCATGATTTCTTCATATTCCTGTCTGATCTTATCTCTTTCAAGACCTGTAAGTCTTTGCAAACGCATATCAAGAATAGCTTTCGCCTGGATTTCGCTTAAATTGAAGTTCGTCATCAATCCGGTTCTGGCTTCATCCGGTGTTTTGGATGATCGGATCAGGGTGATAACAGCATCCAGGTTATCGAGAGCAATCATAAGGCCTTCCAGAATATGAGCTTTTTTCTCAGCTTCTTTCAGTTCAAATTGTGTCCTGCGAATTATGACATTATGGCGGTGTTCGACAAAATGAACGATCAGGTCTTTCAGGTTCAGCATTACCGGTTTCCCTTTAACCAGAGCTATATTATTGACATTGAATGAACTTTGAAGAGGAGTATACTGGTAAAGCTTATTCAGGATGACATTCGAAATAACATCTTTCCGAAGTTCATAAACAATCCGGACGCCATTACGGTCGGATTCATCCCTGATATCGGTTATACCTTCGATCTTTTTGTCATTGACCAGCTCCGAGGTTTTACGGATCATCTCGGCTTTATTAACCTGGTAAGGGATGGAAGTAACGACGATCATTTCTTTCCCGTTCTCTTCAGCTTCAATCTTTGCTTCTCCACGCAAAACGATTCTTCCTCTGCCGGTTTCATAAGCATCTTTGACTCCTTCATATCCATAGATGACTCCACCCGTGGGAAAATCAGGTGCCTTGATGAATTTCATCAGTTCAGGGATCGTAATATCTTTATTATCGATGTATGCTATGATTCCGTCAACGATTTCGCCAAGATTATGAGGTGGCATGTTGGTAGCCATTCCTACAGCAATCCCGGAGGCTCCGTTAACAAGAAGATTCGGAATACGAGATGGCAATACGGAAGGTTCTTCCAGCGTATCATCAAAATTGAGGTGGAAATCAACCGTATCTTTTTCGATATCTGCAAGCATTTCTTCCGCAATCTTTGTGAGACGGGCTTCCGTGTATCGCATGGCAGCCGCACTGTCTCCGTCCATGGATCCAAAGTTTCCCTGTCCGTCAACAAGCGGATATCTGAGGTTCCAGTTCTGGGCAAGACGCACCATTGCATCATAAACAGATGAATCGCCATGGGGATGGAATTTCCCAAGAACTTCCCCGACTATTCTGGCAGATTTTTTATACCCTCTGTTGGATAGATTTCCTAATCCAAACATTCCGAAAAGAACTCTGCGGTGTACCGGTTTCATCCCATCACGTACATCCGGCAAAGCTCTTGCAACAATGACTGACATCGAATAATCGATGTAAGCCGACTTCATTTGGTTCTCTATATTGACCCGAATGATTTTTTCACCTTCTGGCATAAGATTTTTTGAAATTTAATCAACTAATAATCAGATAGATATAGTTCTGATAATGACGTTACGAAGGTAGAAAAAATTTCCCGTATAACCTACGGTTCAGGGGATTTAATTTTTACCCATTACTAACACGGAAATGTTAATAAATATTAGCCTTTCGGATCTTTCTCCGGAAATTC
This sequence comes from Bacteroidota bacterium, assembly GCA_030706225.1. Classification (GTDB taxonomy): domain Bacteria; phylum Bacteroidota; class Bacteroidia; order Bacteroidales; family FEN-979; genus JAUZOW01. The sequence continues at coordinate 4,133 of JAUZOW010000050.1, forward strand.
GTCACTATTTTTGAAAACCATGTTTTTTTACATTATCCGGATAATTATATCTCTTAATTATTAACTTTGGTACAATCCTTGACAAGAAAGGATAAGTATTTTTAGTTTTTAATAAAAAATATATTATTAATCAAGTATATCCCAATAGTTTATAGATTATGGAAGCAAAATTTTCACCTCGGGTCAAAGATGTTCTGGTCTTCAGTCGCGAGGAAGCTGTTCGGTTGGGAAACGATTATATAGGATTGGAGCATCTTTTTTTAGGTATTATTCGTGAAGGTGAAGGATTAGCAATAAAGATACTCAGATCTCTGGGTGTCGATCTCAGTAATTTGCGGAAAAGTATTGAAACGGCTGTTGCAACCCATAAAGATCAAATTCCCAATGCCGATAATCTTCCTCTGATCAAGCAGGCTGAAAGAGCATTAAAGATCACTTACCTGGAAGCCAAATGGTTTAACAGCGAATTGATCGGTACCGAACATCTTCTCCTGGCTATATTAAAAGACGAAAATAATCTTGTTACGAAAACCCTGACTAACTATAATGTAACGTATGAGGTGGTTCGCGAAGAGCTGAAATCTCTCGTTTCAGATGGCAAAGATGAATTTAAGGCCGAACCCAAAGACATTCTTCCCAAAGATGATGATGAAGAAGATATGGAAGAAGGTGGAAAATCATACGGGAACAGTTCAAAAAAGGTTCCTGAATCCAAATCCAAGACCCCTGTCCTGGATAATTTCGGGAGAGATATTACCCACGCTGCCGAAGAAGGTCGTCTGGATCCTATTGTCGGACGCCAGAAAGAACTGGAAAGGATTGCACAGATCCTGAGCCGCCGGAAAAAGAACAATCCCATCCTGATCGGTGAACCGGGCGTCGGAAAGTCTGCTATTGCAGAAGGTCTTGCGCTAAGGATCGTTCAACGGAAAGTTTCCAGGGCTTTATTCAACAAACGGATTGTATCCCTGGATCTGGCCTCTCTGGTTGCCGGGACCAAGTACCGCGGGCAATTTGAGGAAAGGATGAAAGCTGTTTTAAATGAGCTGGAGAAAAATCCCAATATCATCCTGTTTATTGACGAGATCCATACGATCGTTGGTGCCGGTAATGCATCCGGATCACTGGATGCCTCTAATATGTTCAAACCTGCTTTGTCACGGGGAGACATCCAGTGCATCGGAGCTACCACACTGGATGAATACCGCCAGTATATCGAAAAAGACGGCGCTCTCGAAAGAAGATTTCAGAAAGTGCTTGTAGATCCTACAACACCTGAAGAAACTGTAGAAATCCTTACAAATATCAAGGAAAAATACGAAGATCACCACCTGGTAAGGTATACACCTGAAGCTATCCATGCATGTGTGTTTCTTACCAACAGGTATATTACTGACCGCTATCTGCCAGATAAAGCCATTGATGCAATGGATGAAGCCGGAGCCCGGGTCCATATCTCCAATATCCATGTTCCCGATTCCATCATCTCTATTGAAAATCAAATGGAAGAAACCAGAAAATCGAAGATGCAGGCTATTAACAGCCAGAAATTCGAAGAAGCAGCCGATCTCCGGGACATGGAGCGCAAGTTGCAGGAAAATCTGGAACGGGAAAAAAGAAAATGGGAAGAACAGTCACAGATTAACCGGGAACAGGTTACAGAGGAAAATGTGGCAGAAGTTGTTGCCATGATGACAGGTATTCCGGTCCAGAGAATTGCCAAAAACGAAAGCGAACGGTTACTGAATATGGAAGGTGAGCTGGGAAATGCAGTTATCGGGCAAACAGAAGCTATTAAGAAAGTAGTGCGTGCGATTCGCCGTAACCGTGCAGGGCTGAAAGATCCGACCAAACCTATTGGGTCCTTTATTTTCCTTGGTCCTACGGGTGTCGGGAAAACCCATCTTGCAAAAATTTTAGCAAAATATCTGTTTGATTCTGAAGATTCTCTGGTACGGATTGATATGAGCGAATACATGGAAAAATTCGCTGTCTCCCGTCTTATCGGAGCCCCTCCGGGATATGTCGGCTATGAAGAAGGTGGTCAGCTTACAGAAAAGATCCGCCGGCGCCCCTACTCTATCGTTTTACTGGATGAAATCGAAAAAGCTCATCCTGATGTCTTCCATCTGTTGCTCCAGGTACTGGACGATGGCGTCCTGACAGACAGTTTCGGACGGAAAGTGGATTTCAAGAATACCATCGTAATCATGACCTCCAATATCGGATCAAGACAGTTAAAGGATTTCGGACAGGGCGTTGGTTTTTCAACATCTGCCAAACAGGCATCTTCAAGCGATCATGCACGGAGCATTATTGAAAATGCTCTGAAAAAATCATTTGCTCCGGAATTTCTGAACCGTATCGACGATGTAATCATATTTGAATCTCTTGAAAAGGAAGATATCCACAAGATCATCGATATCGAGCTTTCACAGCTGTACGACCGTATCAAAGCTATGGGCTATCAGATGATTGTTACGCCGAAAGCAAAGGATTTTATCTGCGACAAGGGATGGGATGCTCAGTTTGGCGCAAGGCCTCTCAAGAGAGCCATCCAGAAATATGTCGAAGATTCGCTTGCTGAAGAGATGATCCGGACCAAGCTGAATGAGGGTGATGTAATCACTGTGGATTACAATGAAGCCAAAGATGAAATTGCGATCAACATTACCAAACAGCCGGCTGATAATATAGAACTGGCAAAGTCTAATTGATTCCAATTCTTCCAACAAAAAAAGAGACTTTCTCTTAATGAGAAAGTCTCTTTTTTTATTCCTGTTATAAAGGGATCAGAAGTTGTATGCGTTATCTTCGATAAGCTTTGCAGCTACTTTGCGGCGTTCTTCCATTACATTCACACCTTTTACTGCAGTCAGTTTATTGATCGCAGCAAGCAGTTTTTCCGTGTTTTCCGGAGTTGCAAAAGAATACACAGCATCCATTCCGTTTTTACGGATACGTTCAGCTGCATCGTACACGAATACATTCAGAATGGTTTTATAGATACTGATCGCTTCTTCGCCTTTCAGTTCTTTCAGCTTTTTAATACGCAAGGCGGTAGATTCAGCAATATAGATATCCATAATCATGTTCGAAATGTTGTTCATCACTTCCTGTTCATTGACGAAATTCTTTCCGAACTGATTGTGGGCACTTTCAATGCATATCAAAGCAGCTTTCTTGAAGTTTCTGATATTGCGGCGTTTTTCTTTGTACCAGCATTCTCCTTCAACAGGTTTTTCATCCACAGTATCCAGGTTTGCCAGGTATTCTTCACCTTTCCCGAAAAGATCATATTCGCCTTTCATAGCGCGCTTCATAGCGGTATCCACAACCAGCAGGCGGTTGATTTCGTTGGTACCTTCGAAGATCCTGTTAATACGGGAATCCCGGTAACCGCGTTCGACGTTCAATTCAGCCGAGTACCCCATTCCACCATGGATCTGAACGGCTTCGTCGACGATATAATCGAGGGATTCCGAACCAAATACCTTAAGAATGGCAGCTTCAACTGCGTAATGGCTGATCCCCTCTATGGTTGCACGGCCTTTATCCATTCCTTCGGCTTTATTCTTTTCAATCTGATCATCGATATCCTTGCTTACTCTGAAAATAGCAGATTCCAGAGCATAGGTTCGGATCACCATTTCTGCAAGTTTGTAACGGATAGCACCGAAAGTCGAGATGAAGACGCAAAACTGCTTTCTTTCATTGGAATATTTAACGGAGTCATTAATAGCTTTCTTGGCAGCACCCAAAACATTTCCACCCAGTTTAATCCGGCCCATATGCAAAATACTCAGAGCAATACGGAAACCTTCTCCTCTTTTTCCGATAAGATTTTCAACAGGTACTTTTACATCATTATAAAAGATTTGTGCAGTAGAGGAACCTTTGATGCCCATTTTCTTTTCATCGGGGTTGACGACTACGCCTGGAAACTTTCTTTCAACGATAAAAGCGCTTAGTACCCTGTCTTTGTCGATTTTAGCAAAAACAGTCTGAACATCAGCAAATCCGGCATTGGTAATCCACATCTTCTGACCGTTGAGGATGTAATATTTTCCATCTTCGGATAGAGTGGCATGAGTTTTACCGGAATTGGCATCACTCCCGGCACCGGGTTCAGTCAGGCAATAAGCTCCCAGAAATTCACCCGTAGCAAGGCGGGTAACATATTTCTGACGTTGTTCTTCATTGCCATAATACATGATTGGCATAGTGCCGATGCCTGTATGAGCCATAAAAGCAACGGAAAAGGAATAGCCGGCTCCCATGGTTTCTGCAACCAGCATTTGAGTAATGAAAGATTGCCCAAAACCGCCGTATTCTTCCGGCAGTGCAATTCCCATCAGACCAAGTTCGCCTGCTTTTTTCAGGATCGACTTCATAAGTTCTTTGTCGGGGCTATCCACCTTGTCAAGATTCGGATAAAGCTCTGTTTCCAGAAAATCCTTAATGGTCTGGGCGATCATTTTTTGTTCTTCCGTAAATTCTTCCGGAATAAAAACATCTTTCGCTTCTACTTCATCAACAAGAAATTCACCGCTTTTGAGTACTTTTCTATTTTCCATTATTTTCTGTTTAAAATTATAAATTCATTGACATGACGATGAGTTCGGCGATGTCGTAATTTTTTACTTCGTCTTCTTTCATCTTATATTTTATTCCGTCAGTAATCATAGTCATACAGAACGGGCATGCGGTTGCGATAATCCTGGCGCCTGTCTCCATCGCTTCTTCCGTACGTTCAATAAAAACCTCCTTATTCCCTTTCTCAGCCTCCTTGAACATCTGAGCTCCACCGGCTCCGCAGCAAAATGAGAAACTGTGATTTCTTCTCATTTCCACAAGATCGCCGGTCATGGATTCGATGACTTTTCGCGGTTCTTTATAGATGCCATTGGCTCTTCCCAGATAACAGGGATCATGATATGTGATCTTTGTATGTTCAAAGGCTGCTTTGCCAGGTTTCAGTTTTCCTTCTTCAATGAATTTTTCCAAAAACTGAAGATAATGAAAAACTTCATATTTTCCACCAAGATCCGGGTATTCATTTTTAAATACATTATAGCAATGAGGACAGATCGTCAGAATTTTTCTGACGTCATATCTTTTCAAAGTCTCAATATTCTGCAAAGCCTGCATCTGGAAAAGCATTTCATTGCCTGCCCTGCGTGCAGGATCTCCGGAACAGGATTCTTCTTTTCCAAGAACGGCGAAACTGACGCCCAGGTGAACCAGGATTTTTGTAAATGCCCGGGTTACTTTTTTATATCGATCATCATATGCTCCGGCACAACCAACCCAAAAAAGATATTCAGGTTTTTCGCCCCGGGCAAAAAGATCGGCCATTACTGGAACTTCTATTTTACGGGTTTCCATAATTGATTTCAGTCAGGAATATTGATTTCAAGTTCTTTGGTCCAGAGAAGACGGTCTTCCGGTGAATATTTCCATGGAGCTCCATTGTTTTCAATATTGCTGAACATAGCTTTAATCATACCGGGAGCGGCGCCTTCTTCCATCACGAAATATCTGCGCATATCCACGATCAGAGTCGGATGATTGATATCGATCGGACATTCCCGTGCACAGGCATTACATGTCGTACACGCCCAGATTTCTTCTTCTGAAATATAATCTCTTACCAGCGAGCGGTTGTCAGTCCAGTCTTTTCCATTCCTGATCAATCCGGGCCCTTTTTCTTTCATTCTTGCCCTGAGGTTCATCATGACTTTTCGTGGGGACAATTTCTTACCGGTAATATTAGCTGGACAAACAGAAGTGCATCTTCCGCATTCCGTGCAGGAAAGTGAATCCAGGTAATTCTTCCAGGTGACATCTTCACAATCCTTTACCCCAAAACGGCTTACCGGTTCGGGAACAGCAGGAGCTGAAAAAGCCTGGTTGGGATCCAGCATCAGTTTCACTTCTTTGGTCACCGATTCCATATTGGGTAATTTTCCAAGGGGGTCAAGCCGGGAAAGGAAAACATTAGGGATTGACATAAAAACATGAAAATGCTTGGAATATGGAAGAATATTGGCAAACAAGAAGATCAGCAGAATATGTGTCCACCAGCAAGCCTGGAATAGTACATAGGAAGAGCTTTCGGTCAAGCCAAGCGGAAAAGCTGAAATGTAAGAGCTTAAAGGATAAAATCCGCGAATTTCCGTTCCTGAGAGTTTGCAATGATGAAGATAAAAGATATTCATTCCCATCAGAGAGACCATCAGAAGCAGGATCAGAGAAAGGGCAATATTTGCATCCCAATGGGATATTTTTTTCATTTCAATCCCCTGAAACCGTTTAATATGAAGGAATATTCTACGGAAGAGGAAAATGAGAATGGAAATTCCAACCAAGGGAGCAAATATATCTCCGAAAGCGATCATAAAACTATAAAATCCACCAAGGACATGTAAAGATCTTTCCGATCCGCTCAGTCCGTCGATTACCATTTCTATGCTACCGAAAAGGATTACACAGAAGCCCCAGAACACAAGGGCATGGAAAAATCCAATGACCGGCTTGCGAAAGATCCGGGTCTGACCGAAAGCCACTTTCAGCGTAAGTTCGAGCCGCTTTCCGATATCTCTAACCGGGAAAGCAGGTTTAGTCAGCATGAAAAACCGGGCTATACGGTTTATAGTATAGGCAAAGACTCCCAGAGTGACCAGGAGTGTAAAAGCAAAAACGATCTGTTTAATCATGAATTCCTATTTGGCTTTGATTTCCCTGACAGCTTCAACCATTTTAGGAAGCACTTTTGCTGCATCTCCTATGATACCATATTGTGCTGCTTCAAAAATAGGTGCATCCTTATCTGTATTAATTGCAACGATATATTTCGAAGAACTGACGCCGGCAAGATGTTGAGTGGCTCCTGAGATTCCTATAGCAATATACAGATTCGGAGAGATGATTTTCCCGGTTTGGCCGGTATGTTCTTCACTGGGTCTCCAGCCTTCATCGGAAACCGGTCTTGAGCATGCTGTAGCGGCTCCCAAAAGAGAAGCCAGTTCCACCAGTGGTCCCCAGTTGTCAGGGGATTTCATTCCACGTCCTCCGGATACTACGATTTCAGCATCGGTCAGAAGGATTTTCCCTGTCTGTTTCTGAATATCGACGATCTTTGTCTTGATATTCTGCGGATTAAATTCCGGTGTAACATTCTCAATGGAAGCCTGATTAGCTGTTTCATTCAGTTGGTAAGAATTCTGAGCCAGGGTAAGAACTTTAATATCCGATTTAATCTTTACCTGAGCAAATGCATTTCCGGAATATACTTTCCTGTAAACGCAAAAAGGATCGAAACTTACAGGAAGCTTGCTGATTCCGGCGCCGAGTCCGGCATGAAGTCTGACAGCTACACGCGGTGCCAGGGCTTTCCCCATATTATTATTGGAAAATAATACGATGTTGGCTTTTTCTTTTGCTGCAATATTGGAAATGACTTCTGCATAGGTTTGTGAGTCGTGAACGGTAAGCCCTTCGCTGATCACATTCAGAATTCTTCTCACTCCGTAATTTCCCAGTTTCATTAATTCATCCGGTTCTATTTTCCCCAGGGAAAGAGCGATAGCTTCTGTTCCGGTCATTTCGGCTACTTTAACGGCATAGGATACCAATTCAAAAGAGAGTTTTTTGAATCGGCCATCCCAATTTTCTGTAAAAACAAGAACTGACATCTGTTATATGTATAATGTTTTATTGAAAATTAAATCACTTTGGCTTCATTCTGAAGAAGCTCTATCAACTGATGAACATTTTCTGCATCCACAAACTTGCAGGCAGCTCTGGGTTGTGGCTTTTCAAAGGTCACAACTTCTGTAAGCGGTTCTGCTGCAACCGGTTCAGATACCTTGATCGGTTTTGTGCGGGCAGTCATAATACCGCGCATAGATGCGATACGGGGTTCCTTCGCAATTCCTTTCTGTACAATAGCAACAAAAGGCGTCGGAACATTCACGATTTCTTTTCCACCATCAATTTCCCTGATAATTACGGGCATTCCGTTTTCAATATTCAGTGAAGAGATGGCAGATACGGAAGAAATTCCAAGTAATTCGGCAAGCATCCCTCCTACCATTGAACCATTATAATCGGAAGATTCAATACCGCAAAGGATAATGTCAAAGGAATTTTTCTTAATAACTTCTGCCAGCTGGAACGCTGTGAAATACGCATCTGATGGCTCGGCATTAATTCTGATGGCGTCATCTGCGCCAATAGCCAATGCTTTCCGGATCGTTGGTTCCGATCCTGAGGTTCCGACATGTCCAACCGTAACCGACTGAATCCCTGAAGCAGGATTATCTTTCAGCTCAAGGGCTCTCGTCAGTGACAATTCATCCCACGGATTTATCACCCACTGGATACCATTTGCATCCAAAGCTTTGGAATCGGGTGTAAATTTTACTTTGGTCGTTGTGTCGGGAACATTACTGATACAAACCAGAATTTTCATCGAATTTAATTTAAAAAATAAGGAAATAATAGACTCATAAAAGGTGCAAAATTAAAAAAAATCGAAAACTTGAAAAGGGATTCCTCTCTATTCATTTCAGGATCATCCTCCTGCCCTGAGTTTCAGTCATTTCATGCCAGCAAAAGTTCTTTAGCTGTCTTGAGTGCAGCATCCGTCACCTTCTCATTGCTTAGCATTTTGGCTATTTCATGGATTCTTTCTTCCTTTTTCAGCTTCTTGATCATGGAATGGGTCAATTCGTTATCCGTGACTTTATAAACCCAATAGTGATTCTCACCTTTACCTGCAATCTGTGGTAAATGAGTAATAGCAATCACTTGCATTGTACGTCCCATGGCCCGGAGAATATTTCCGACCTTGCCGGCAACATCTCCTGAAACTCCTATATCTATTTCATCAAAGATAATAGTGGGAAGAATATTCTTTTGTGAGATCAGCGATTTTATACTTAACATCAACCGGGATAATTCTCCGCCGGAAGCGATCCGGGAGATTTCATCAGGCTCCATTCCTTTATTTGCAGAGAAAAGAAAACGGATCTTGTCGCTACCATCCTTGCCGGGTTCATCCAAGGGAAGCAATTCAATCTTCACCTTTGCGTCAGGCATTCCCACTTTGGCCAGTAATTCACAGATCTTTTTTTCAATTTCCGGAATTGCTTTTTTTCTCAGGCCTGAAATTTTACCTGCCCGTGCTTCCAACTTTTTTCTTTCTTCACCCAGGCTGCTTTCCAGTTCTTTGATCCGGCCTTCCATGGAATCAACCTCCTGAAGTCGTTGATCAAGCTTCTGTTGAATTTGTAAAAGATCCCCAATGGAATCAACGTGGTGTTTCTTTTCAAGGTGATAAATCAGATCCAATCTGGTGGATAACGTTTCGATCTCTTCCGGTTCAACGGTCACACTTTCTTCAAGACGTATCAATTCAGAAGCAATGTCTTTCAGGTCGATCTGATTGACGGACAGTCTTTCAACTAATTCTTTCATATCCGGATGGAAACGGGAAAGTTCCCGGAGATGAACAGATATTTCAGAAAGCTGAGAAAGGACATTCTTTTCTCCTTCCGATAAAAGGTCGGTTGAACAAATCAAATGGGTTTTGATCTCTTCCGAATGAGTTAAGATTTCCAGTTTCTGTTCGGAATCTTCCTGCTCTCCGTTTGATAATGCAGCCGTATGCAATTCCTGAAACTGGAACTGATAATAATCGCGATCGCTTTTTGCACGGGATTCCTCTTCTTTCAAACGGCTTAATTCACCGGAAAGTTTTCTGTATCCGGAATAGAGAAGCCTGTATTCATCAACCTGAGCATGTATTCCGGCGTAGCTGTCGACCACTGCAAGCTGGAAATTGGCATCATTCAGAGTGATCACAGAATTTTGCGAATGAATGTTAACCAGCCGGTCGCCGAGGTCTTTTAACAAATTAAGCCCGACTGGCGTGTCATTGATAAATGCACGGCTTTTCCCTGATGGGCTGATTTCTCTCCGAAGGATAGCCGTTCTTTCAAAATCCAGGTCGTTTTCCCTGAAAAAATTTTCCAATCCATATTCTGAAATAGAAAAACTACCTTCCACTACACATTTCTGTGATTTGTTTTGAAGAATGGAAGTCTCTGCCCGCTGTCCGAGAATCAATGAAAGAGCGCCAAGAAGAATAGATTTTCCAGCGCCGGTTTCACCTGTAATAACAGAAAATCCGGGTGAAAAATCAATTTCAAGCCGGTCAATCAGGGCATAATTCTCAATAAACAGTTTTATAAGCATCTGTTCTCCCGGATATCAGACGGTAAAAATACGAAAGATTTTTTATTTACTTCCTGTAATCGTCGCGTACTTTGACGAGTTGGAAGGGTCTATTTCTTTAAGCAGGTTGTACACGTTGGTTTTTTCCAGCGGTGGAACACGGGAATCGGAATAAATGTTTACAAATTCATCCCGTTTAGCGTCAAGCAGAAGCTGAAGAGCCATTAAATTTGGCTCGTCATCGTACAATTTCTTTAAGAGATCAAGGCTTTCCGTAATGGAACCCCTGCCTTGTTCGAGCTTTTCATACATGACATCCAATCCATTGCGATGGAACTGATATAGAAAACTCCGAATCTCCGAATAGGCAGGATTCATCATATTTTCAACCATCCAATAACGGTTATGCTGGCTTTCATAACCTTTCCAGCCCTGCTCTGTTGCAGTTTGTGCCGTGTTTACAATTTCCTGGGCTTTCTGGTAATAAGGAGTTCCTCCGTCCAGAGAAAAAGAATCGAATTCAAGCCCAAGGAACATATTTATATAATAAGCGATCACAGAGGTCAGGTTAGAAGAAAAGGTACCGTCAGAATAAGTAAGAGGCTGCATTTCCGCATACCTGAACTGAAAATCCTTATCGATGGTATTCAGAAGGACCGAATTATAGGAAGTATTAAGAACCGGCCTGCGAAGAACAAGATTCAGCGTACCTTTAAATTCATCACTTGAAAGCCGTTCCGTTACTGTAATAAGAATTGTGCACTCAATTCTCTCTTCAACACGGACATTGTAATTGGTCCATTTCCGGTTGTTGATAAAATCATACAGTGCAGTCTGGAGGCTTTCATATACCCGTTTGTCGGTTCCTTCCACCTGGGAAGATGAGACCGTGATCTGGCAATTCAGCTCCTGGGCTAAAAGCGGAAATGCGGGTAACAAGAAAACCAGGAAAAGCAGGATCTTTTTCATTTTTCAGCGAATTTTTTCGATGAAATCTAATATATCGGAAGCTACTTCCCGTTTGCTTTTCAATTCACCTTCAGAAATTTTCCCTTTTGCAGGAATCAGAGTAACCTTATTGGTCAGGGTTCCAAAGCCTGCACCAGGATCACTCAGCGAATTCAGAACGATCAGATCCAGGTTCTTTTCAGAAAGTTTTTTCCGGGCATTGGCAATCCCGTCATTTGTTTCAAGGGCAAAGCCGACAAGAATCTGTCCTTTTTCTTTTTTCTTTCCGAGTGTTGCAAGAATATCCGGTGTTGGAACTAATTCAAGTTTTAAATTGCCCGAAGTTTTTTTGATCTTTCTTCCTTCAGGCTTTTCAATCTTATAATCTGCGACAGCAGCCGACATGATTACGATATCTGATTCCGGGAATTCTTTGATGCAGCTTTTCAGCATTTCATCTGCAGTGGAGATATTGATCCGGGTAATCCCGGGATTGCAAGTCTGAAGATCTGAAGGCCCGCTAATCAGGCATACATCAGCTCCCCTGCACGCAGCTTCTTCGGCAATTGCAAATCCCATACGACCGGATGAACGGTTACCCAAAAATCTGACCGGATCAATCGGTTCATAGGTCGGCCCGGCTGTGATCAAAAGCTTTTTCCCTTTAAGGGATTCTTTTTTGATAAAAAAATTCCGGATGACGGAAAAAATATTTTCGGGTTCTTCAAGTCTTCCCGGTCCTGATAATCCACTGGCCAATTCGCCGGTTTGCGGTTCAATGATCCGGTTTCCGTAATTTTTCAGGATCCGAAGGTTTTCCTGAGTAGAAGGGTGAAGGTACATGTCAAGATCCATTGCCGGGGCAATGAATACCGGGCATTTGGCAGATAAATACGATGTAGTCAGGTAATTATCGGCAATTCCGTGAGCCATTTTTCCCAGCGTATTTGCAGTAACCGGAGCAAAGAGCATGATATCGGCCCATGCGCCAAGTTCCACATGATTACTCCATTCGCCGGTTTCACGATGAAAAAGCTCCACCGTCACGGGATTCTTCGATAATGTTGAAAGAGTAAGAGGAGTAACCAGCTCCGTAGCCGCTGGAGTCATGATGATCCTGACTTCAGCACCTTCCCGGATAAACATCCGGATCAGGTACGGGATTTTATAGGCAGCGATACTGCCTGTAATTCCAATTACGATTCTCTTGCCTTTCAGGATATCCATAGTTGATTAAAAA
>JAUZOW010000051.1 GCA_030706225.1 Bacteroidota bacterium
GACATACGGCACATCCGGCAGATCTTTCTTCAATTCAGACTGTATCTCATCATCCGCCAGGTCTGATTTTGTCAAAGCCAAAACACGCGATTTATCCAAAAGATCAGGATTATATTCCCGGAGTTCATTCAACAGGATATTGTATTCCTTTTTTATATCCGGGCAGTCAACAGGTATCATGAACAACAGGACAGCATTTCTTTCAATATGCTTTAAAAATCTCAATCCCAATCCCTTACCCTCGTGAGCACCTTCGATGATCCCCGGGATATCAGCCATTATGAAAGATTGCTGGTGTTCATATCTTACAATACCGAGATTAGGAACAAGGGTAGTAAATGGATAATCGGCAATCTGAGGCTTTGCAGCAGAGATAACCGACAGAAGGGTAGATTTTCCTGCATTGGGAAATCCAACCAATCCGACATCAGCAAGCAATTTTAATTCAAGGATTTTCCATCCTTCCATTCCGGGTTCTCCCGGCTGGGCAAATTTCGGAGCCTGATGCGTAGCGGTTTTGAAATGATCGTTGCCAAGTCCTCCCCTTCCTCCAGGCATAAGGATTTTGGTTTCGCCATCTTCCGTTATCTCACACTCAAAATTTCCGGATTCAGCATCACGCGCTATCGTTCCGAGAGGAACTTCAATGAGGATATCTTCGCCATATGCGCCTGTGCAAAGCTGTTTCTGACCATTTCCTCCGTTACCTGCCTTCAGATGCTTCGTATATCTCAGATGAAGCAATGTCCAGAGCTGCTTGTTACCCTTCAGGATGATATGTCCCCCACGACCTCCATCACCTCCGTCAGGGCCACCTCTCGGGTTTAACCGGGTCCTGAGAAAATGAGCCGAACCCGCTCCTCCATGTCCGGAAGCACAAAATATCTTTACATAATCAACAAAATTCGAATCAGGCATATATTCATCCATTTAATCAAACCTTCAAAGATAAGGCTATTTGAAATAGTGAAAGGCCGGCTTTTTTTATGATTTAAAAAAATATCCTACTTTTGAGTGTAAATTACTGCTCAAAAGTCACTTAATGACCCACTGGAAATTTTTTGAATTCTTTCAAAAAACGGATCCCATTTACCTGACAATTCTGGTTTTTTTGATTTTTTACAGAATCCTTGTGCTGGTCCTTTTTAATTTCACAATTACAGATGGTGACCAAACCGTGATGTGGCAGGGAGTGAGGGATTTTTCACAAGGTATTTTTCATGAACCCAGGTTTTACGGGCAGGATTACGATTCCATGATAGAAGCATTGCTGGCCGTCCCGCTTTACTGGCTGGGAATCCAACCATATAAGGCATTACCGGCAATCACAAACCTGATGGCGATTTCCCCTTTTATTATTTTTTCCTGGCTGACATTAAAAAAAGGGAAAAAAATACAAGCCTATTTCATCCTTGCTTTATCGTTATTTCTTGCTCCGGAATACGATTTGATCACTTCAATGCCCAGAGGGTTCATCAATGGGATCTTTTTTGCATCTTTAGGAGCTATTGCCCTCTTTTATCCCGGGAATAAACGATGGTTTCTGTTCTCCGGCTTCTTTTATGCTTTCGGTTATGCTATAAATCCCAACTCTCTTTTAATCTCCATTCCATGCCTGTTTTACCAATTCCTCCTTTATAAAAAAGAATATAATTTCTATATCTTTTCAGGAATCGGACTCATTGCCGGTGAAGCTTTAAATCTGGCAGCAAATTATTTTTATATCATTAATCCTGCATTTAACCTTCATAGAACACATACACCACATTTTTCATTCCAACAGCTTTTATCCGCATTCTCTAACCTGGATTGGCATTTCAATTGCCTTACTCCTTTTTTTTGGAAAATGGGCTGGCTCTCCCTGGCATTTTTTGTCCTGATCTCCTGGATATTTTTTTACCGGAAACAATTTAAGGAAGCATGGGTCGTCATAGCAACGCTGGCTTTTATTATCGGTTCCCTGGGATTTGACCGGATGTTTGCTGCTACTCCTTCCGTATTTTTTTCATATTCCCGGATGTACCTGGCAATCCCAATCCTGTTAGCTATTTTTATTTCTTTCATGCAATTCAGAACCAACGGATTCAAATATTACTTTCTCATCCTTGTTGCAGGATTTACATTACAAAAATCGGTGAACCTGGAAGATACTATTTTCAAGAGCACTATCGAATTTGATCCTATCATAAATGTCTGCCGGATCTCCGATCTTCAGAAAGAATGCTTTAAAAGACAACTTCTGGCCGAGCGGTTCAACATAAGCCTGGAATCGGATCAATGGAACATGTTTTATACCCTCGCTACATATGGGTGCCCCTTTTGCGAATCTGGCTTTCCAAAGACCTTATACCCTCCGTACGAACGAAGAACCTGGAGAATGAGGGAAGAAGAAAAACAGGTTCATAAAAACATATTAATCGTTTCAGGCAGGGATAATCCCGATTCACTGATAAAAAAAAGTACCGCGTTGAAAATCGATATGATCCGGATTGGAGATTATTATATTATCCGGAATAATTGCAAGCCGACAATTCAATTACTTCGTTCTCTTGGCCTCAAAATAAGAGATTTCTGATATGAGCAGGAAAGGATTAAAAGAATTTACACGACAATACTTCTTATGGATCTTAGCTTTCCTTATGATCCTCTTTCTGTTCCTTGTCAATTTGTTTTCACCGGGGAACCCCGGAAGAAATGAGGTTATTCAGCAATACTTTATTTCCCGTTATGGTTTCTCCGATCTTTCTTTGTTTTTGAAAGATCCAAGTATCCCGGTATTCGTTTTACTAAGTACTTTATTCTCCCAAATGGGATTTTATGGTTACCAGTTTTTTGGTTTTCTTTTGGGAACGCTCATTTGTCTGATCTCTGTTCGCGTGCCGGAAAACCAAAAATTCTCAAAAGCAGGTTTTCTTTTTGTTCTTTTTATTCCCTTATTTCTCAGATCCATTTTTGTAAATATCCCTTTCCTTTTATTCGGTTTTTTTCTTGTTTCCGGGATTTATCTTTATTACAAAAAAAGGTTTCTCATTTCATCGCTGATTTTCTCCTTTTTGCCTTTATTCGGATTACCCGGGGTTCTCTTATGGATTTTTTATTTTATTTTATTTGCATTTAAAAGACATTTTCGCCTCTTGCCCTGGTTTTTAACGGGATTTCTTTTAACCAGCCTTTCAGGAAGCTTTCTGGGCAGAAATTTTTTCTGGGTGATTCAATCCTGGATTGATGTCATTCATACAGAGAAATTTAAATACTCAGGTACATTTTTTTATTTGCTAAAAGACCGTTACACGAACATCGGGCTTCCGGTCATTGTCCTTTTCCTCTCCGGAATTATGGCATGTATTAACCCATTGTTCTCCAAAAACAGGCAAGACAGATCCAATGCTCTTGATTTCTTTATCCTTGTCTTTGTCCCATTTATCCTTGTCTTTATCCTCATGTCTTTTATGACATTTAAAGGAATGATTGAACCGGAAACAAATACAGGGTTTCTTTCTGCCCTACTCCCTTTGGCAGGATGGATCTCTTTTAAAGGCTTTTCATTGATTCTCAGGTATTTCTGCAATACATCATCCCTACAGAAAGGATTTCTTGGAATTACTTCCGTTATCATTATTGGTTGCGGAATGGCTGAACTGAATTGGTCCTCACCGACTACCGAAGAAAAAATAATTGATCAGACGATAAAATGGCTTCATTCGGAAAATATTCCCGGTTCAGATGTGTATTATACAAATCCGGGCTATCTGTTTCATTTCGGACAGAATCCTTTTAAACGTTCCGGCAATACACGGATATTTAATTACAGAGATATGAAGAAGATACCTGAAGGCACCGTCTTTATCTGGGACTGCCATTATGGATCCGACGATTGTCGCATCCCAATGGATTCATTGGTAAGTTCTGGAAAATTCAGGTTGGTTCAGTGCTTCTCATCCATTAATAAATACGATTCACTGAATGCGGATTTTTATGAATCCTTCATCTTCAGAAAACAATCCTGTAAAATTTCTGAAAACATGTCTTTTCTTAAAAAAGCAGGGAAATTGCCTTACCAAACCAAGGTTCTGGCAGATTTCGATTTTGAAAAGACCTGTTCACAGGTAAATTCCATCAATCTCACGAATAATTTTGTATACCAGGGAAAATATTCTTACGAAATGTTCGGCTATTCCCAATACAGCCCGGGGTTAGTCGCTAAAGTAAGCGATGTATCAGACAGTCTTAATGACGTTATTATCCGGGTTTCCTTAAATATTTTTCCCATCATCGACTTCCGGCTGAATACGGCATATTTTGTTCTTTCTCTTGATTCGGGTGGAGATTTATATTTTTTCCAAACCTATTTACTGGAAAAATATAATCTGCGCCTCTGGCATTGGAATTTTATCAATGTCCAGTTTTATATGACCGGGATCCATTCATTTAACGACATACTGAGATGCTATATTCAGCATTCGCCAAATCAATCCATCTATATGGATAATATGAGAATTGAACGGATCAGATTAAGTAAATGATACTATTTATTTTTCAGCTTCAATCGCCTTACATAACAATTTGAATATTCCTTCTATATCCCCGACACCGATGACATCCCTGAACCCCGGATGATTTTTATAATAATCCAGAAGTGGTTTCGTAAACTGGTGATACTGGACCAACCGGTTCTTGATTACTTCTTCCGTATCGTCTTTCCGGCCTTGTTCCTTCGCCCGGATCAGCAGCCTTTTCACAAGCTCATCTTCATTTACATTCAATGAAATAATACGGGAAATTCCCCATCCAAGCCGTTGCAACATCTTATCCAGTTCCTGCGCCTGGTTGATTGTCCTTGGAAAACCATCAAGCACAAAGCCGGGAATTTCTTTGTTTTTCAGCAGGACAGATTCCATGATCTGTATCAGCAATTCATCTGAAACCAATTGACCGGATTCCATCGACGACTTTACCTTCAATCCAAGAGGTGTGGCCTGGCTTACTTCCGCACGAAGGATATCTCCGGTTGAAACATGTTTCCAACCATATTTTTCAGCGATCTTAACCGCCTGAGTCCCTTTTCCGGCTCCCGGAGGGCCGAATAAAACAAGTATATTCATAATAATTTCTAATTTCTAATTGACCTAATTGACCTAAATTTCTAATTGACCTAATTGACCTAAATTTCTAATTGACCTAATTGATCTAATTCCTAATTGACCTGATTAATCAACGACTTCGTAAATATGGGGAAGGTTTCTTCCGTATCCATCATAATCAAGTCCATAACCGACAATAAATTTATTTGGAATCTTCATGCCGATATAGTCGATATGAAAATTTTTCTGAAATGCTTCAGGTTTATAGCAGAAGCAGGCGATCCGGATGCTGGCCGGATTACGTTTCTTCACTTCCTCTAAAAGCCGGTCGACAGTAATCCCGGTATCAATGATATCTTCCAGGATGATTACATCTTTTCCCTGTATATCTTCATTCAGTCCGATCAATTCTTTTACATGGGAAGTAGTCGTTGTTCCGGAATAAGAAGATAGCTTGACAAAGGAAATCCGGCAGGGACCCTTGATATGCCGGAGCAGATCGGCGGCAAAAACGTAAGAGCCGTTTAAAACGCTCAGAAAGACAGGATCTTTCCCTTCATAATCCCGGTTGATCTGAGATGCAACCTGTTTTACGGCATTTGCTATTTCTTCTGCACGGATAGATATTTTGAATTCTTTATCTTTGATTTTAATCCTCTGCATAGTTGTTCAAATTATGGCTAAATTTGCCCAGGAATCAGCAAAATTAATCAAATGGATCCAAAAGTCAGCATTATTATGGGCAGTACCTCCGATCTTCCGGTCATGGAAGCGGCTGCCAAATTTCTGAATGAAATGCAGATCCCCTTTGAGATGAATGCTCTTTCGGCACACCGGACTCCGGATAAAGTCGAAGAATTTGCGAAAAACGCTTACTCCAGAGGGATCCGGGTTATCATTGCGGCTGCCGGAATGGCTGCTCATTTACCAGGAGTTATCGCAGCAATGACTCCGCTGCCTGTTATCGGAGTTCCAATTAAAGCCTCATTGGAAGGGCTTGATGCAGCGCTGGCCATTCTCCAGATGCCTCCGGGAATTCCTGTTGCCACCGTAACCATTAACGGAGCACAGAATGCTGCCATCCTCGCTACCGAAATCCTGGCTGTGGGGGATCCTGCTCTTCACGAAAAAATGATGAAGTTCAAGGAAGATCTTAAGAAAAAGATCGTAAAAGCAAACGAAGACCTGAGTCAGGTAAAGTACGAATATAAGGTCGGTTAATTCTTTTTGTTAGCGGGGTTGGTAAACCAGTTCACTCAGGTTTTCCGGATCAAATACTTCACAGGCGATCTCCTGCAATTCTTCTGCAGTGATCGACTGAATCAGGTTGAGAAGCATTTCAAAAGAATCAAAACGATCCTGCATCAGAAAGCATTTCCCCATGGAAAGCATGTTGGAGATACCTGATTCCCGGGATATGGCAATCTGTCCTGAAAGTTGTCTCCGGGCAATATTCAGCTGGGAAAGCTTCAGCTTTTCATCTCTCAGCTTTTTAAGCTCTTTCATCACGATTTCATGGGCACGTTCATAAAACTGAGGAACCGTACTGAAATAGATGCTCAGGTTACCTGTATCTGAATATGGCGTATATGCGGCTTCATTTTGGTACGTCAACCCGTTTCTTTCCCTTAATGCCAGCGAAAGTCTGGAATTCATCGTCGGGCCTCCCAGAAGATTGTTGAGCAATGCCAGACTTATTCTCCGGGGATCCGTAAAAGGATATCCGGGAGAACCGATGATACAATGGGTTTGGTATACTTTTTTCTTTTTTTCCCTGCGGGTAGGAGAATATGAATTAAACTTCTGACGGGTAACCGGCTTTCCGGAATACGGAATGTCCGTGAAATACTTTTCTGCAAGGCGTACCAGCTTCTCAAAAGAAATATTCCCTACTGAAGCGATGACGATATGATCCGGAATATAGTTCACTTGCATGAACTCTCCGACTTTTGTACGGTTAAACCGGCGAACGCCCTGGACAGTTCCCAGAATATTTCTTCCCAGCGGATGGCCTTCAAACAGTTGGTCCTCGAATTCATCAAAGATCAGGTCGGAAGGAGAATCTTCGTAGGAATGAATTTCATCAATGACCACCTGCTTTTCTTTTTCCAGCTCTTTTTCAGGGAAAACCGAATGCAGGGTGATATCGCTGATCAGCTCCAGAGTCCGGTCATAATATTCATTTAAAAAAGAAGCATAAATGCAGGTATCCTCCTTTGTCGTATAGGCATTCAGATCGGCGCCAACATTTTCCAGACGGTTCAGAACCTGGAAAACATTACGCTTTGCTGTCCCTTTAAAGATGACATGTTCGATAAAGTGAGCGATTCCTTGGTGGCCGGAGTTATGTTCATCGCGTGTACCGGCTCTGACAAACAATCCGACGTGGGAAACCCGTCCTGACTGAGGAAGATGAACAATACGAAGCCCGTTGGAGAGCGTATGGATAAGAGGTTCCATACACTATTTCCGGCTTTCGATCAAAATTTCAAGCAACCGGATTCCTGCTTCAGGAATCACAGTTCCCGGGCCGAAAATAGCGACTGCTCCGGCTTTGTAAAGCTCATCATAGTCTTGCGGAGGGATTACACCTCCCACGATGACCAGGATATCTTCCCTGCCCAGATTTTTCAATTCTTCGATGACCTGGGGAACCAGGGTTTTATGGCCGGCGGCAAGACTGGAGACACCCAGAATATGAACATCGTTCTCAACAGCCTGGCGTGCGGCTTCCGCTGGAGTCTGGAATAACGGGCCGATGTCCACATCAAACCCGATATCGGCAAATCCGGTAGCCACCACTTTGGCGCCACGATCATGCCCATCCTGTCCCATTTTCGCGATCATGATCCTTGGACGGCGTCCTTCCAGCTCAGCGAATTTATCGGCAAGCTCACGCGCTTTTTTGAAAGAATCGCTATCCTGTGATTCGGATGAATAAACTCCGGATATTGAGCGTATCACAGCTTTATACCTCCCATAAACTTTTTCAAGTGCATATGAAATTTCTCCAAGGCTTGCTCTTTTTCTTGCTGCATCTACCGACAGCGTGAGCAGGTTCCCTTTCCCGGTTTCAGCAGCGGTTGTCAGAGCATCAAGTGCCTGTTGAACTGCCTGATTATCGCGTTCACTGCGTAATTTCTGCAACCTCTTAATCTGAGCATCCCGGACGGCGGTATTATCCACTTCCAGGATTTCGATAGGATCTTCTTTTTCAAGCCTGTATTCATTCACGCCGATGATCTTATCCTTTCCGGCATCGATCCGGGCCTGTTTTCTTGCGGAAGCTTCCTCGATACGCATCTTTGGAATCCCGGTCTCAATAGCTTTAGCCATTCCGCCCAGTTCTTCCACTTCGCAAATGAGTTTCCATGCTTTATGAGCAATTTCATTAGTCAGCGATTCCACATAATAGGAACCGGCCCAGGGATCCAGGGAACGGCAGATATTGGTTTCTTCCTGAAGATATAGCTGGGTATTCCGGGCAATCCGAGCCGAAAAATCAGTCGGTAATGCAATAGCTTCATCCAGCGAGTTGGTGTGAAGGCTTTGTGTATGACCAAGAGCGGCTGCCAGCGCTTCAATACAGGTCCTGGCAACATTGTTGTAAGGATCCTGTTCGGTAAGACTCCAGCCGGATGTCTGGCAATGGGTACGCAAAGCAAGAGACTTGGGATTTTTCGGGTTGAACTGTTTCACCAGTTTGGCCCAAAGCATACGGGCAGCCCTCATTTTGGCAATTTCCATGAAATGGTTCATTCCGATAGCCCAGAAGAAAGAAAGACGTGGAGCAAAGGAATCGATGTTCAGCCCGGCATTGATGCCAGTCCGGAGGTATTCCAGACCGTCAGCCAGTGTATATGCCAGCTCAATATCAGCTGTAGCGCCGGCTTCCTGCATATGATAACCGGAAATACTGATGCTGTTGAACTTTGGCATGTTCTTCGCCGTGAATTCAAAGATGTCGGCGATAATCTTCATAGAAGGGATAGGTGGGTAAATGTATGTATTCCGGACCATGAACTCCTTGAGGATATCATTCTGGATGGTACCTATCAGCTTTTCCATCGGAACGCCCTGTTCTTCTGCGGCAACGATATAAAATGCCATGATCGGAAGGACAGCACCATTCATAGTCATTGAAACCGACATCTTATCCAGCGGGATCTGGTCGAAAAGGATTTTCATATCCAGAATGGAATCGATGGCAACACCGGCCTTGCCGACATCCCCGAGAACCCGTTCGTGATCGGAATCATATCCCCGGTGGGTAGCCAGGTCGAAAGCAACCGACAGACCCTTCTGCCCTGCCGCCAGATTTCTGCGATAAAAAGCATTCGATTCTTCAGCCGTGGAGAATCCGGCATATTGACGGATCGTCCAGGGTTTCATCACATACATCGTCGAGTATGGGCCTCTCAGGAAAGGGGCAATACCCGCGGCATATTGCAGATGCTCCATTCCTTCCAGATCGGATATTCCGTAAACCGGCTTCACCGGTATCTGTTCAGGAGTTATCCAGATTTTTTCATCGCCGGATTTTTTCTCCCATTTCTGGAAAGAATCCGGTTTCGAGATCAGTTTTTCAAAATCGACATCCTTAAAAGTAGGTCTCATAAAATAAGTTAGTTCTTATAAAATATCGTAATCGTAAATCAAAAAATCCCTATTTTCTTCTGAAATCTCATCAATATTTCCGGTACATTGCTGCGGACATGAATGAATTCATCCACACCGGCTTCCTTCAGAGAATCCAGAATTTCTTTAGGATATCCGGCAACACCGACGATCCGGTCAGGAGAAGCCTTCTTCAGCGCCGAAGCAATTCCGGCAGCCATTGCGCCATATTCCTCATCGGAGCTGCAAATCATAATGATTTCGCAGTCCGAAGCCAACGCCGCGTTGATTCCGTCTTCCGGAGTGTCGAACCCGGCTTCTTCATGAATATCAAAGCCTGCACATCCAAAGAAGTTGGAAGTAAAAGTAGCCCGGGCTTTCCGCATAGCCAGGTTGCCTACAGTCAGCAGAAATACGGAAGGTTTCTTATTCCCCTTATTCACAAATTGCTCGGTAGCCAGACGGATTCTTTCAAAAAGCATGGCACCCCGGTAAGGTGTTATTTTTTTGTATGGTGATGTAGCATTTTCATCCGTTTCCGGAGCCGGTTTTTCAATAGCTGAAAGCATGGCATCCTTACTATTGGGATATTGGTTTGTCCCGATCATGATGACTTTCCGCTGAG
The DNA here is from genome assembly GCA_030706225.1 of Bacteroidota bacterium. Taxonomy (GTDB): domain Bacteria; phylum Bacteroidota; class Bacteroidia; order Bacteroidales; family FEN-979; genus JAUZOW01. The sequence continues at coordinate 10,324 of JAUZOW010000051.1, forward strand.
CGATATCCATATTCTTTTTCTGACGGCTTTTTTCAATTTCCTCCTGGATGAAATTCTGCTTAATGGATTCGATCATACCACCTTTGGATTCAATTTCCAGAAAGAGTTTCCAGCTATGGTGAGCAATGGAATGAGTCAGGTTTTCAATGAAATACGATCCGGCAGAAGGGTCGACGATCTTGTCGATATATGCTTCTTCTCTAAGGATCAGCTGCTGGTTTCTGGCAATATGGTTCGAAAAATCATCCGGTTTTTTATAAGCAATATCGAAAGGCAGGATGGAAATGGAATCCGCATTTCCAACAGCAGCAGCCATACCTTCCGTCGTAGTCCGGAGCATATTCACATAAGGATCATATATAGATTTGTTCCACAATAATGAAGTGGAATGGATAAACATTTTCCGGGAATCTTCCTTTTCCGGGTGATATTGGTCCACAATCGCCGACCAGAGAAGACGTGCAGCACGCAATTTGGCAATTTCAAGAAAATAGCTGGAACCGATACCGAACGAGAATAAGATCTTTGGGCTTATGGCATCCACGGAGAACCCTTTCTCTTTCATACCGGCGAGGTATTCATTGGCAGAAGCCATGGAGAAAGCCAGTTCCTGAACTACATTAGCACCGGCATTTCCGAAAAGATGACCGTTAACGGTAAAAACCTTGAATAAAGGCAGCCTTTTTTGAATAGTATTGACGAGGTATTCCGCTTCATCAAAGTTGCTGTCCTTTGACATATAGAAGTTACCATGCAGCAACAGGTAGCTGATCGGGTCAAAATTCATTGAACCGTGGATATTTTTCCCATCCAGTCCCCTGTTTCCGGTTTCATAGATAAAAAGTTCAAGTGTCAGAGGATATGATCGGGAAGAGATAAAATGAATTCCGGTTTTTTGAAGGTCAATGCCATTCAGAAGTTGCTGAATCTGCTTATGGGTAGTAACTTCCTTAACCCGGAATCCGATATCATCTGCGCCACGTTGTAAAGCATCCAGAGCAATCCGGTTCGCTTCTTCCAGGTTGTCGACATACAAATCCTGGCGAACAATCCACCGGTTATTCGTTGTTTTATTTCCGCGGGTAAATGGAAATTCACCCGGTAAAGAATCGAGGTATTCAAGCCCCTGAAGGTCTTCCACGCGGTAATACGGTCTGACAGGGAATCCCTCATCCGTTTTCCAGATCAGCTTTTTTTCATAATCAGCTCCTTTCAGGTCAGCACGGATCTGTTCTTCCCATGCAGAGGTAGGTACCGGAGGAAATTCAGCAAACAGCTTCAGATTATTGTCATTCATCTCCATAAGCGTCACTTAGCGATGTGATATTTTATTGATTCGTTCAACAAAGGTAAGGAAAAGTTTGTCAGAAACCCTAAACAGAATCGGGATTCCGTTTCCGGAAAGACAATCGGACACTGGAATTATTTTTTATAAAAAAAACAGGAAATATCCTTTAAGATTCTTTTATACGGAAAGCAGATAACGCTTGTAATGCAGTAACGACATCAGGTTGGTATAAACCTGAGACGGGAAATGAGCGAAACCGAGACATTCACTTTCTTTAAACAAATTATGAAATTCAGGGTTGTTATATCTTACCTTATAGACTAATACTCCAAGATTCTTATGCTTTTGTAAAAGCTTTTCCATGAGAATCCTGTCTTTTTTTCTGTTTGCATCCTCCGTAATGTCATCGGGCTGGTTATTTTCCGGATCACAAAAGATAATTACAGAGTGGTTATTAATACCTGTCATCCTCCCGGCCTCAGCGTAACTCAGTTTGTCAACCCGGTCAAAATGAAATTCTTTCAACATGCCCAGTAACTTTTTCGAATTGCAGTTTTTATCCTGCTCATCTGAAACGATGAATATCGGATAGTTCGACATCAAATCCAGCTCAATGCTTTTCATTTTTACAGCTTCCCGGAATGCTTCTTTATCTCCGTCAGCAATTTTTCCCAATTTACGGAACACATTATCTTCTGCTTTTTTTGACAAATACCATTGAATTAAACCAAGGATAATCGCTGTAAAGGCCAAACCGATTCCCAGCATCGAAAGTACCCATCCTTCATGCTTCTCCAGCAAATCGACTTTTGTTTTTAAAGTCTGATCAACTTCAGAAGAGGTCAGTACATTTTTTTCTGTTCCTTCTTTCATCGATACCATCTTAACAGTATCAATACTTGCAAGACTACTCAACTGAATAGCCAGGCAAATCAAAAGCATTACTGTTTTTTTCATAGCGCAAGGTTAATTGTTTGATTGATTAAAAATAAAAAAATCAAACAAAGCTAAAAAAATCATGTTTTGGATTAGATTTTCCTAACGGATACCACGGATTCTTTGCAACACGGATTGGTTCCGGAACCTGGCACTTTTTCACTCGTCACAAAATAATCGTATATCTTAATCATCGCAGAGAATCCATTATGGTAGAACCTTTTCGCTGCGCTGCAGCTTTCTTCTCTTTCCTCTGAAACTGTGAAACTCTGAAACTGTGAAACCTGTAACTTTTCAGATCTTTGGGGATTTGTTTCTAAAGTTATAATACCTTTGAGGATTCTTGTCCGGGTCCGGATATCCGATCAATGCTATAAAAAATAACATGATGAAACCTTTATTCTCAGTCATTGTAATGTTTTTGCTTTGGGGGTTTAATACCGTCACGGCAAATGAATCCAAACATCAAATCACTTACCAGCTTATCAACAGAATTCTTCCGGGAAAAGCATCTCAGTTTATTCTCGAGGATTTATCAAAGAATGGAAACAAAGAAGTTTTTGAGTTAAGCGGGAAAAACGGTAAAATCGTTATAAAAGGTACCAGCGAGCTGGCTCTTGCAAAAGGGTTCAACTGGTATTTAAATAATTATTGCCAAACCCGTGTTTCATGGTATAAAGACGATTCCGTGCATGCTCCTGCGGTTTTGCCTGCCGTGGATACAACAATCAGGCAGGAATGCCGGTTTGACAAACGTTTCTTTTTAAACTATTGCACCTTTGGCTACACAACATTGTGGTGGCAATGGGAAGACTGGGAAAGATTCATTGACTGGATGGCTTTAAACGGTATTAATATGCCTTTAGCCATCACCGGTCAGGAGGCGGTCTGGATGGAAGTATGGAAAAGTTTTGGAATGTCGGAAGACCAAATCCGGGCTTATTTTACGGGTCCTGCGCATCTTCCCTGGCACCGGATGGGGAATCTGGATGGCTTTTTAGGACCTTTGCCTCAGGAGTTTATTACCCATCAAATGGAGTTACAGAAAAAAATCCTGAAGCGTGAACGTTCCTTTGGGATGACTCCTGTTCTTCCTGCGTTTGCCGGTCATGTACCTAAAGCATTAAAAGAAAAATACCCGGATGCAAAAATCACCTCCATGGGTTCGTATGGTACCGGCGATGAGTATAATGCATTTTTCCTGGATCCCATGGATCCTCTGTTTATTCAAATCCAGCAGAAGTTCCTCAAAATTCAAACCAAATATTTCGGTACCGATCATTATTATGGCGCTGATCCGTTTAATGAGATGGATCCTCCCGATTCGACCCCTGAATATTTAGGTTCCGTTTCAAAATCCATTTATGCAGGTATGCATAACGTTGATCCGAAAGCCGTATGGGTTCAGATGGGATGGACATTCTATTATATGAAACTGTGGAAAGATGTCCCTGCGCGTTTAAACGCTATGATCAAGGCGGTTCCTGAAAATAAAATGATCATTCTGGAATATTTCGCCGAAAAAGAAGAAGTCTGGAGAAACACCCAGGCCTGGCATGGAGCTCCTTATATTTGGTGCTATTTGGGAAATTTCGGCGGGAATACCGAAATGGCAGCGCCTCTTAAAGAGGTTGCCACCCGGCTTCCTAAAACAGAAAACGATCCTGCCCATGGCAAACTCTATGGCATCGGTTCTACTTTGGAAGGCTTTGGGGTTAACCGGTTTATGTTTGAATGGCTTTTTGAATACGCCTGGGATAAGAACGTAGCCAATGTGGATGACTGGATAACCAGATATGCCCGGACGCGAACAGGAAACCATGATCCTGTGGCAGAAGAAGCCTATCGGAAACTGATCGATCTGGTCTTTAATAACCAGGTTTCAGGAGTCGGGACCGGCAGTTTGATGCTGACACGTCCTCTTCTGACCGGGTTAAAAGGTTATCAAAGACCCATAAAGTATAACTACAAGGAGTTAACCGGAATTTTAACGCAAATGCTTTCTGCTAATGAAAAAAGTTTGCACAGCCCGGATTATCAAAGTGATATGGTTGTAGTAACGAAACAAATCCTCGATAATCTGATCATTCCGCTCAGGAAAAAAATCAATGAAGCCTATTTACATAAAGACACCTTACAATTACAGAACCAAATAAAAATATTCCTTGGAATTATGGACGATCAGGATCGTTTACTGGCAACCCAACCTGATTTTTTGCTGGGAAAATTGATTCATAATGCCAGACAGTTTGGGAACGACCCGGCAAGCAAAGATTATTATGAAAAAGACGCCCGTGTGTTGTTGACTACCTGGGGGAATGAAGGGAATGAGATTATTGATTATGCCAGCCGGAGTCTTTCGGGATTGGTTTCTTCTTATTGCAAAGTGAGATGGGAAATGTTTTTTAACAAGCTGATGACGAATATCCGGACCAATGCTCCGTTGAATATGGATGCCATGAACAAAGAGATGGCCTCCTTTGAATGGAAATGGACCAATCAGCACCAGTCATTCCGTGATATTCCCCAGGGCGATCCACTCAAAACAGTCACTGAAATTCATAATAAATACAGTCAGCTTTTTAATATCAGCAATGATTAGTTGACCCGGACTAAACTGCACCACTCATTTCGGTATAAAGTGAGCCATCAAAAAATCCTATATTAGCATTGTCCTGAAAAATGGAGAATCTTAATAATGGGCCTATGAAACTTCGAATCAAAAACGAAAGCATTTTTGATCATTCTTCAGATGGAGTAATACTTACAATTGACGGAACATCAAAAGGAATGGGTGGAAAGGTTGCACGAACTTTTGCAGAACTATATCCTGAAACCTGGAAGTATATTGAATCGCAGGCACACTATCCCATAGCGTTTGGAAAATGTGCTTCAATTCCTATTCCTGATGGTGATCCATTCAGATATGTCTTTCTGGCGGCAACCCTAATGCATTTGCCTGATATAAATGGGTCATCTCTGAAAGCACCTGCCTTGCACGCATATTGTATGGCTATTGTCGCTGCTACTTCTTATGGACTAAAGACTGTCAGGTGCGGTTTACCCACAGGTGGCTGGAGGATTGATCCTCTTAATGCATTTCTGTTATTAGCTGAAGTATCAGATAAAACAGGTTCATCAACAAAAACCGTCGAATTGCACATTTGCATTCCAGATAAGGATATTTTTGATTCCGTTGTGAAGTTTGCTATCAATATAGGTTTTGACATTTAGTTGTACATTCCGGGATACTGACCCCACCATTCCGGGATACTGACCCCCCTGGAATCCGGTTATTTAAGCTTGGTTTTCTGCTGTGATCACATAACATTCCGGCAAATATTTACGGTGGTAAAATGGAACAAAGATTTCACGGATGCTTCGCAACACGGATCTTCTATCCGTGAAAATCCGTGTCTGTATCTGTGTAATCTGTGTTCTGATTTTTTTCGCGTCACGCGTCACGTGTCACATGTCACGATCTATTCATTAACGCTCATTCCTCGATTTTCTTAACGTGAATTTCATAAGGCGGATTTCTTTTTATACGATTGACTGTCAATACTCCTGAATATCTTAATCCTCGTAGAGGATCCAC
>JAUZOW010000052.1 GCA_030706225.1 Bacteroidota bacterium
GATCAGTGCTGCCGCAGGACTTGTTTTTACAGTAGCAGGAAGCCTCATATTATTACCACGTATTGGAATTGCCGGAGCCGGGATCACTGCCAGTATATCTTATTTTGCATCAACCCTTTATCAATGGATTGTTTTCCGGAAATTAACCCGTTTCAGGATACGGGATCTGGTTGTTACCCGAGAAGAGGTTTCATTAGTATTTCGGGAAATTTCCAGATTGTTCAAATAAAGATTATGTATGCAAAGTCTTTGCCATCACATATCAGGCAGCACGCATCTCAATGTTTAAAAAATCGGTAAAAACTCTCCGTGAAATTTGGCGCTTCGGAGGGTGGATTCACCTATATTTGCATCGCTGAAAAACCCTTTGTATGTTTCAACCCGATACCTATAATGAATCCACAATTCGTTCGCTTGACTGGAAAGAGCATATCCGTATGCGCCCGGGGATGTATATCGGGAAGCTGGGGGATGGTTCTTCTCCTGATGATGGAATCTATGTTCTTATAAAAGAGATCATTGATAACTCCATTGACGAATTTGTCATGGGGTTCGGGAAAACCATTGAGGTTATGATCCATGACCAGCAGGTCACGATCCGGGATTATGGCAGGGGAATGCCTTTGGGCAAAGTTGTGGATTGTGTATCCCGTATTAATACAGGTGCCAAGTACGATTCAAAGGTTTTTAAGAAAGCAGTTGGATTGAATGGAGTGGGAGCCAAGGCGGTTAATGGCCTTTCATCTTTTTTTAAGATTCAGTCCATTCGTGACGGTAAAACTAAAATTGTCGAATTTCAGCGGGGTGAGATCACTAATGAAGAAAATGAGAAAAGTTGTGATCTGAGAAACGGGACCTTGGTCACCTTTATTCCGGATGAAGAACTTTTTGGAAAATATCATTTCATTCCGGAATATGTCCATAAAATGTTATGGAATTATGTGTACCTCAATACCGGACTTAATATTCTATTCAACGGCGAGCGTTTTTATTCCCAGAATGGATTACTGGATCTGTTAAAAGCAAATATAGATACTCCGGAACTCTATCCCATTATACATCTTAGAGAAGGTGATTTTGAATTCGCATTCACTCATTGCGAGATGTATGGCGAAGACTATTATTCCTTTGTCAATGGCCAGCACACTACTCAGGGGGGTACGCACCAGGCGGCTTTCCGGGAAGCGGTCATTAAAACAATCCGTGAATTTTATAAAAAGGATTTTGATACCAATGACATCCGGGCATCGATGGTTGCTGCGTTAAGTATCAAAGTGCAGGATCCTGTTTTTGAATCCCAGACCAAAACCAAGCTGGGATCTCTGAACATAGAACCGGATGGCATGAGTATCCGTAACTATATTATGGATATCGTTAAAAAACATCTTGACGATTATCTTCATATGAATCCGGATACGGCAGAAGCTCTGCTTCGCAAGATCCTTCAGTCGGAAAAAGAGCGTAAAGAATGGTCGAATATCAAGAAGATTGCCAAGGAAAGCGTAAAGAAAGTCAGTCTTCATAATAAAAAGCTTCGCGATTGCCGGATCCATTATAATAATCATGATGAACGCCGGAGCGAATCCACGATTTTCATTACAGAAGGAGATTCTGCCAGTGGTTCAATCACAAAATCGCGTGATGTTAATACCCAGGCGGTATTTAGTCTGAAAGGCAAGCCGTTAAATTCATATGGGCTGAGCAAAAGGGTCGTTTATGAAAACGAAGAATTCAACCTCCTTCAGTCAGCTCTGAACATAGAGGAAGGACTTGAAAACCTCCGTTATAACTATGTGGTAATTGCTACCGATGCCGATGTCGACGGAATGCATATACGGCTTCTGTTGCTTACCTTTTTCCTTCAGTTTTATCCGGATCTGGTTCGTAGCGGGCACCTTTTCATTTTACAAACCCCTCTGTTCAGGGTCAGGAATAAGCAAAAAACATTTTATTGCTATACTCCGGAAGAAAAGTCAAACGCGATAAGCAATCTGGGAGGAAGTCCGGAGATTACCCGTTTTAAAGGGTTAGGAGAGATTTCCCCAGATGAATTCAAGTATTTCATCGGGAGTTCGATGCGTCTCGATCCGGTAATCCTTAGAAAAGATTCTTTGTTGAATGATGTTTTATCGTTTTACATGGGAAAAAATACTCCGGAACGCCAGAATTTCATCATTGATAACCTGAGGATTGAAGAAGACCTGGTGAATGAAGCCAGAATAAATTAATCTTTTCCCGTTCTTTTCAAGGGCCAGAAGTGCACTGGAGCTTTAAATCCGGATTCTCGCCGGCGAATGATATCTTTCAGCTCAAACAACATCTCTTTGTTTACATCCTGTGCCATAGGTAGAACCCATTCCTTGGTTTCTTCTATGTAATTCAGAACATATTCTTTATCAAAGATATCCGTGTGAAGATCTGTCAAATTTGAAATACGGTCGGCACATTTCAGAATCTTTGCATTCTGTGAGCCTTTTTCCAGGATCCTTTTCAGATATGTGGATTTATTTTCGTCTTCATGTCGTGTGACTTCCATAACCAGATCGTAAACCTTGGGCCCGTCGGAATCCAATGTTATGATCTCTTCGGGAGAAGTTTTCTTGACATCTTCATAAAGATCGTGGATAAAGGATGCTTTTAAAAGAACCGGATCGATGTAATGATAATCAAGAAGAATTGAAAAGGTGCTCAGTGCATGACGGAACTGGTTTCCACCTACATACCTGTATTTCCCACGAAGGGCGGTACTTTTTTGGATATATGGAGCAAGAACCATATTCTCCAGTGCCGTTTTTTCATAATTTTCCATAGATTTTTAAAAATGCTTGTCCTAAATTTGTTACTAAATCATTGGCAATCAGTGCTTCCTCTCCCGTGTTTTCAGCGGCGATATCACCGGCAAGCCCATGAAGGAATACACCCATCAAACAGCTTTCCAGTGGGGAATACCCTTGTGACAGAAGTCCGGTCAGTATTCCGGTCAGCACATCCCCGCTTCCTCCGGTTGCCATTCCCGGATTTCCGGTCGAATTGAACCAGCAATGTCCCTGTGGAGTAGTTATTGCCGTATGCGCTCCTTTCAGCACGAGGAACATTCCGTATTTCTTTGAAAATTCACGCTGCATGCGATTCCGGTCAAAATCATTTTCTGATTTTCCGACAAGACGTTCAAATTCCCTGGGGTGAGGCGTAAAAATACTATTATTCCGAATAAAAGGGATCCAGGTTTTATTTTCACCCAGAATGTTTATGGCATCTGCATCAAAAACAACAGGTTGGAAAGCATTCTGGATTAAAAGTTTAAGGGATCGCTGGGTCTGATCTTCTTTACCAATCCCGGGTCCGACTCCAATAGCCTTAAAAGGCGTCAGATCGGGTAATTCTGTGAAAAAAGATTCATCCCGGTCAAGATCAAGCATCGCTTCCGGAACAGATGACTGAAGAATATCATTACCGCAGGAGGGGATATGTAAGCTTACGAGGCCGGCTCCTGCACGGAGGCACCCTCTTGCCGAGAGAATAGCAGCTCCCATTTTCCCTTTACTTCCGCAAAATAAAAGAGCATGACCGAAATTGCCTTTATGTGCAAATTTCTTTCGTGGGCGGATTATAGAAGAAATATCTTCCTCTGTGATATAAAAATTCTCTGTTTCGGTTTGATCGAGATATTCCTTTGAAATTCCGATATCCAGAAGATGCCAGTCACCAAAGTACGGTGCATTTTCCGGAAAGAAAAGAGCCAGCTTGGGCGGTGAAAAAGTCAGTGTATCCCATGCTTTGACAACAGCCGGGTGATTAACCTGGCTGATCGGTTTATCGCAAAACATTCCCGAAGGAACATCAATGGAAACCACCGGAGTCCCCGAGTGGTTGATAAGATCGATGACTTTTGCAACGAAACCTTCTATAGGTCTGGAAAGCCCACTTCCGAAGAGAGAATCGATGATGACATCATTGCCGGGATTCAGCACAGGCAGCCGGGAAGTTTCCTTTAAAAACCTGATCTTAACCGATGAAATACTCTCCAACCGATTGTAATTGATCCGGCTGCTGGGGGATAATGATTCTTCTTCTCCGAAAATGAAAACGTGGGTTTTATAACCCCTGCATGCAAGAAGGCGGGCAATAGCAAGGCCATCACCTCCGTTATTCCCTGTCCCGCAGAAAATCTGAACATGCCTTTCAGGGGAAATGTTTTTTAAAAACCAGTAATAACAAGCAGTAGCGGCTCTTTCCATAAGATCGACATGAGAAATCGGCTCATGTCGGATGGTGTACTCATCCGCCTCACGGATCTTTTCTACTGGAAGAATTTTCATTTTTTCAACAACTAGCTCTGAAATAATATCCGGATCAATTTATCATACCAAAGAATGGGAAGGATGCAACCAGCCCGATAATCAGTAATAAACCAAGAAAGAAATTGATCAGGGCGATCACCAGCCCGATGATTGCGCACACCCTTCCTGCTTTTACATTATTAAAAGAGCTTAACGTGTAAAAATTCCTGTTGGAATAGTAAAGTGTAATGTCTTTGTTGCCGAGAACGATAGCAATAATCCCAAGAATAATGCCGATCAGGGCAAAAAACCAGAAACTGCATACAATGGAAATAATTCCCAATACCAGAACTGTCGTGGAATTAGGCAGGTTCATCTGGATCTGTGGGAATGGATTTCCCTGTTGGGAAGGGTTGGTAGATTGTGAGTACATATCTTCCATAATAAACAGAATTAATGATGGTTTTGAAAAGATAACGGTTCTTTTTCAAGGGAGGTAAATATAAAGAGAATTCTATTTAAAAATATAAAGAATGAAATTTAAATTGACCTTTCGAATTATATTCCAACGCAGGACATGGAACTTTAATGAAATTTACAAAATTAAAGACCCCTTTTAATAACTTTGACCGGGTGGGTATCCGGGAAAGATCCACGTCCATTGTCAGAAAATATTTTCTGTACCGATCGAATTCAGGAAGGGGATTCCCTTTATATTCTTCGGGATTTACTGTTCCACCCAGCATTCCTTCGGCTCCATAACCCAAAGAAACATTCAGCCATTTGGGAAATTTTGATGATTTGGGCAGAAATGAACCGATATTTGCTGAAACCCAGAAAGTTTGTCCGTTATAATCTTTTAAAATATTCTGTATCAGATTGTCTCCCAGCAGATCCGGGCGGTATTGGGCGTAATTTGAATTGTGATAGCTGTACTTCAGCATAAAACGTTGCTCGTGCCATCCCAGTTGCTGCGCTGAAAAGAGGACACATCCGAACGTGTTGGCAGCCAAATCTCCCGGTGAAAATCCCCATTCGGAAGAAAATCCATCCAGTATTTCAATATTTGCCAGGTATGTAAATCCCAGCAATCCTGCATATAAAACAGAAAGTTTCTCATTTACTCCAGACCATTTGACTGATGCATAGGCAAAACGACAGATATAATAAGCCGAGATCGAATGTCCGGCTTTATCCATCAGTTGCCATTCGTTGTCATCATTAAAGAAATGGAAGGATGTTTGTGGATAATCCTTATACCACATAACAGATAATCCCCCAATGGATCCTAAATAAACTGCTGATTCTCCTCCTATAGATCCGATAAGCCTTCCCTTGTGAATATATACAGAGTCTGGTTTCTTGGAAAGTAAATCCGGAATCTGTGAATTAGAAACATCAGGTATTTCAAGGAACAGAAGACTCGATATTAAAAAAATCAGGAGACCGGGATGCGACATGATCAGTGGATATTCAATTTTCTGATAGCCGCCTGGTAGCGGACAGCATTATGTTGGTGTTCCTGCAATGTTCTTGCGAAATTGTGATAACCGGAAAGATCTTCCCGTGCACAAAAAAAATAATAATCATTATGTGAATAATCCAATACCGCATCAATAGAGGCAATAGAAGGGATACAGATCGGGCCGGGAGGCAATCCGGGGTAAAGATAGGTGTTATAGGGAGATTGAATTTCCTTATGACGATCCATTACACGATGGATAGTATAATCATTCCATGCAAAAATCAATGTAGGATCCGCCTGGAGAAACATTCCTTTCTTCAGCCGATTCATATAAACTCCGGCAATCTCCTTCTTTTCGTCATTTTTAGCTGTCTCTTTTTCGACTATGGAGGCCAGCGTTATTACTTCCGGGATGGTAAGACCTTCATTTCTTGATTTTTCCTGACGGTTTTCATTCCAGAATTTTTTCCGTTCCTTGTCCATCTTTCTAATAAACTGTGTCGCAGAGGTGTTCCAGAATAATTCATACGTATTGGGGATGATCAGTACAAAAGCTGTTGCCGGTTTCAGCCCGAAAGAACTTAAAAAAGTCGAATCATTCATCAGCTTGACCAACTGAGTGGAATCTGCTTCAATAGTATGCGATATTTTTTCTGCAAGATCGGATTTCGTCCGCATGGGATTTATCGTAAGCTTAACCGGTTCCTGTTTCCCGGAATTAAGGTGCTCCACCAGCTTATAAGCATTTAATCTGTTGGAAATTCTATACCTGCCGGGCTTTATATGATCCGGGTAATTCTCCAGATGTGCTGCAACATAGAAAAACAGCGGATGACGAAGGATTTTCTTTTTGATAAGAATAGAAGATACTTTAATGAAATCGGAACCTGTTGGAATGCAGACTACATCTGATGTTCTGTTCCCCAGATTAACTTCCGGAGTGAACAGCATAATACTGATTCCACCGGTCAGGATGACAATCAACCCAAGTAAAACCCATAGTACAATTCTTGTGATTTTTCTAAAGGGAATTTTGACTTTGTTGTTTTTTTTTAAGCTCATAGATTTTCTTTCCGGATTAGCTGATACATCCATTCATCTCTCCAATGGCCGTTTTCCAACCGCCATTCTTTTCGTTCACCACATTTTTCAAATCCTGCTGTTTCAAATAAATGTATACTGGGGGTATTCAGGGCACTGATATAACTGAAAACCTGATGCAACTGGAGAACTTTAAAAGCGTAAGTAATGAGAAGTGACAACGCTTCGCCGGCATAACCTTTTTCTCTTTCAGCAGAAATAATCATAACTCCAATGCCAGCCCTGCGATGAATAGGATCAAAATCGTAAAGATCAATAGCTCCAATAAGTGAAGATGAAACATCTTCTTTTTCAATAACAAAGCGAATCTGCTTTTCGGAAAAAATATCATGCTGGGTATTCAGTACATATTGTTCTACCTGGTAACGTGAATAGGGGATAAGTGTATCACTGACTTTCCAGACTTCGGTGTCATTTTCAATAAAATGAATAAAATCGATATCCCCGGGTTCCAGTGGACGTAAAAAAACATGTTCTCCCTTTAATAACTGACTCATAATAAGATAAATTGTCGATCTATGGCAGGGTAATTTCCCCGGAGAAAACAAAAGTAGCGGGTCCTTCCAGAAATACATCAGTGAATTTCATACTATCCTGATGAAAGGAGACAGAAAGTTCACCTCCGCGGGTTCTGATCCTGAAAAAGCCTTTATTGTCAGGATTGATAAGGGCGGCTGCAATGGCCGATGCAGTCACACCGGTTCCACAGGAAAGAGTCTCATCTTCCACTCCCCGTTCATAAGTTCTGACGAAAAGGTGATCAGAAAAGATCTCCATAAAGTCCACATTGGTTCCTTCTTCGGCAAAACAGGTTCCGTAACGGATTTTCCTTGCCTCTTTTACAATGTCAATTTTATCTACTCCTGTAGAGATGATGATATAATGGGGCGAACCGGTATTAAGAAAGAAATGACCTTCTTCCCCGGGTTCTGCTTCCACATCCTTCATTTTAAGCCTAACATTGGCTTTATTGTCTTGTTTGTCAATGATTTGTGCGAAATGATTCCCGTCGATCGCATGAAACCGGGTTTCTTTTCCATTGAAAAGTTTCAGTGAGTGAGCAAATGCTACCATACAACGGCCGCCGTTCCCGCACATCGTGCTCTCATTGCCGTCGGAATTGAAATATTTCATGGAAAAATCAAGTTCCGGATCATGTTGCAGAATCATCAGCCCGTCAGCGCCAATCCCGAAATGCCGGTCGCACAGCCACCGGATCTGCAGTCGCGATAACTCCGGAGTAACGTTTAGTCCATCCAGAATTATGAAATCATTTCCGGTACCCTGGTATTTGTAAAATGCAATTTTCATCGCTGCAAAGCTAATTATATTTTAATTTTGACTAATCAATCTTTAACGATGAACGGAGATCTTAATTTATACAAGATACTGGAAAAGTTGGATATCCCTTTTGATTATTATGAACATCCTCCTGTACCTACTGTACAGGAAGCAAGAAAATACTGGAAAGATATTGAAGCTACCCATTGTAAAAATCTTTTTTTCAGAAATCATAAAGGAGATTGTCATTACCTGGTCATCATTGAATACAGTCATGACCTGAAAATCCATGATCTTGAGCAATTACTTCATCAGGGAAAGTTGTCGTTTGCTTCGGAACAAAGAATGATGAAGTATCTGGGACTGAAACCAGGATCTGTAAGTCCCTTTGGACTGATTTATGATACAGGGCACCATGTTCATCTTTTTTTGGATGAAAATCTTCGGAAATCCAAACGTATCAGTTTCCATCCTTGCATCAATACGGCATCGATTGTGATACAATTTTCAGATTTTGAGAAATTTCTTGCCTGGACAGGCAATTCATATGAATATCTAAGGCTTTACGATTATCCTCTTTCAAATTTGCAGGTTGCCGGGATTTCCTGATCCGGTTTTGCCGGGTTTTTTCCGGCATTTATCGGGAAAGGCTCTAATTCTGCGGATTTTTACTTTTAACCGGCTGATTCCGGGATTAGTTTTGCAGAACAAAATGTTTAACTTTAAATCCCTGAATTATGGAAACCCAGAATTTTGATTTCAGAAAAAGACTACGAATGAAAAAAATTGTTTTCGGAACCATTGTTATTCTTGCAGGCTTATTCCTGCTGGCTTTTAATTTTAACATTATCCCTGAGACAATCGGGAATGTTGATGTCAAACATGTTGTTTTTTCGTGGCAGATGCTTCTGATCATGCTCGGAATAATCAGTCTTTCAAGTAAAGAACGAAAAACTCCGGGATGGATCCTTCTTATGATTGGCGTGTTTTTTATTATTCCGGAAATTTTTACATATCATGTTTCTTTTATTAATATTTTCTGGCCTTTACTGCTGATTGGCATTGGAATTATTATCCTTTCAAACCGTGAATTTCATGATCATTGGAAAACCAGGTTTCACCAGAATTCAGTTTTGGAGGAAGGTTTTCTGAATGAAGCCAATATTTTCAGCGGCTCCAAACATAAGATCATTAATCAGGTTTTTAAAGGCGGAAAGATAAGTAACATCTTCGGTGGAACAGAAATTGACCTGACCCATGCCACTCTGGGTGAAGGCCAGAATGAACTGGCTATTGAATGTATTTTTGGCGGAGTTACTCTGTTTGTTCCTTCCGACTGGAAGGTTGTGCTGAATGTATCGGCTGTCATGGGAGGTTTCAGTGATAAGAGATATGTCATAAAAGAACCTTCCGACCCCTCACGTGTTCTTTTGATCAAAGGTTCGGCAATTTTTGGAGGAGGAGAGATTAAAAATTAAATGCTAAAATTTATACATGGAACATCCTGTATTTAAAAGCATTAAAAGCATAATTTTCTTTTTTGGAACGTGGTTCGCTATTTCAGTGATCCACTTTTCCATTTTATTCTTTCTTTATCATCTGGATTTTGGTTATGCCATTGCCGACAGCATTTGCTTCAATAGCCTGTTTTGCATTCTTTCCATAGCCATCTGGTTCGTTTTACGTTACAGCAGGCCGGGCAAGGCGACAATTTTCAATATCATACTGAATAATCTGACCGTTTCGGCAATTCTTCTTTTTATCTGGTTCGGTTTAGGATATTCCATTCTTACCGGACTGATTTTCCACAATTCGGAAGCCTATCTTCAATTCATTGATGGCTCTATCCCTCAAAGAATCATCTCCGGATTTTTCCTGTATATGATTTTTGCCATTTTATACTATCTGTATATTTATAACCAGGAGTTACAGGATAAAATGGTAAATGAAGCAAAACTGAATGAAATGGTCAAGGACAGCGAGCTGAATCTTTTAAAATCGCAGATCAATCCTCATTTTCTCTTCAATAGTCTTAATTCAGTGAGTTCATTGACTGTTTCTGATCCTGAAAAAGCCCGTGATATGGTTGTG
The DNA here is from genome assembly GCA_030706225.1 of Bacteroidota bacterium. Classification (GTDB taxonomy): domain Bacteria; phylum Bacteroidota; class Bacteroidia; order Bacteroidales; family FEN-979; genus JAUZOW01. Next base: position 10,219 of record JAUZOW010000052.1, read on the forward strand.
AAATTATCTGATTTCCTGAGATATACAGTGTCTTCCGGCGATCATAAATTTGTTTCTTTTGACCAGGAAATAAAAAATGCCATTCGTTATCTTGAAATCGAGAAAGTAAGGTTTGAAAATAAGCTGGAAACCAGGTTTGATATAGAACCTTCATGCCTGGAAGAGCCAATACCCGTAATGATCCTTCAACCTTTATATGAAAATGCCGTAAAGCATGGAGTATATGAAAGTTCTTCCCCGGTTCAGATTTTAACCATAGCTAAAATGCATGAAAAATACTGGGAAATAAACATATCCAATAATTTTGAACCAAATGTCCCATCAAAAAAAGGCACAGGTATTGGCTTGATGAATATCCGGGAACGACTCCGGCTTATTTATCATAGCGAACAGCTTTTAAAGACAGAAGTCAGAGAGGGCATTTTTATTGCAACAATAACAATACCCAGGGGAGTCAGAGTAGATTATAGAAATAACCTGAATCCTTGAAATTGAAAATTGATCATGGGAAAAGAAAATAAAATCAAAACATTGATCATTGATGATGAGAAGCCGGCGCGGGATCTTGTCAGATTTTATCTTTTGAAAGAACCTGGAATTGAGATTTCTGGTGAATTTGCCGACGGTTTTACGGGTCTTAAAGGAATTCGTGAGCTTCATCCGGACCTGATTTTTCTGGATATCCAGATGCCAAGGTTGAATGGGTTTGAGATGCTGGAGTTGCTGGAAGAGCCAGTTCAGGTTATATTCATCACGGCTTTTGATGAATATGCCATCCGGGCTTTCGAGCGGAATGCAATAGATTATTTATTAAAGCCTTATTCTTCGGAAAGATTCTCTCAGGCAGTGCAAAAAGCCCGGGAAAAAATTTCTGGCAGGGAGACAGTGGGAAATGATGTAAGTAAGGTCATTCATACTCTTGATGAAGATCCATATCTTCTTGAAAGAATAGCCGTAAAAACCGGCCAGAAAATTCAGGTCATTCCGGTATCCGATATCCTGTTTATAGAAGCAGACGGCGATTATGTCAACATTCATGTACAGGGAAGTAGCTTTCTGAAGGAAAAGACCATGAAATATTTTGAATCCCATCTGGATCCATCCCAGTTTATTCGTATCCATCGTTCTGTCATTGTGAATGCCGGTTTCATCAACAGAATTGAATTGTACGATAAAGAGAGTTATATTGTTTTCTTGAAAGATGATACCCGGTTGAAAGCCAGTATCAGCGGTTATCGGGTATTAAAGGAAAGACTTCGGATATGAAAGGTAAAACCATTAACTTTGCCAGAGAACAGGAACTTAGATATTAATCAACTGCAATTACAATGAAAAGAACGGTTTTTTTACTTTGTTTTTTAATGTTTTTATTAGCTGGATTTCAGGGTAACTCCCAGGTTAACCGGCCACCCACAGCTATGATACAGGCTCCTGGTAATCCGGATGATGATATGCTGAACGGACTTAAAGGCGCTTTTGATACATTGAAATTCCGTTCCATACGCCCGGCAGAGGGGTATATTAAGTATGATTACCTGATCCCGGCAGGTTTTTACAAGCAGATGTGGGATTGGGATGGCTTTTTTATTGGATGTTTTCTTGCTTCACAGGATGAGAGTGATTCAAAATATCTGAAATACTGGGTTTTGAATTTTGTCAACAGCGCAGATCAGGAAGGTTATGTGCCGGGATGTATTACGACCAAAGGCCCCCGACCCATATTCGGTAAGTTTGCCATGAAGCCTTTCCTTTCCCAGGGTGCTTATTTCGCTTCAGTCATGGGGCAGGGATTTGGTTGGATCAAACCTGTTTATGACGGTTTAAAGAAAGTTCTGGAATATCGTGAAAAAACACAGTTCGATCCGAAGTATGGACTGTTTTTCTGGGATCTTGCAATCCAGTCGGGAGCAGATAATAATCCTGCACTTTCCAATGATTCAACCGACCGGGGAGCTATTCTTGCAGCCGATCTCAATACATTTCAGCTTAGGGAATATATCAGCATGATGAAGATCGCTGAAAAGCTGAAAAAGCCTGAAGATGTCAAGTTTTACAAGGATAAATCAGATTCACTTCAAAACGCTATGATGAGGTATTTATGGTTTGAAAGCGATCAGTCGTTTTTCAATATCCGCAGATCTGATGGTAAACCTGTGAAATGTATCTCCTATTCCAATTTTGTCCCTTTGATCCAGAAGATTCTTCCACAGGAAAAAGGTGCGGCGATGATCCAAAAATACCTTTTAGCAAAAGAGCATATGAATGCTAATTTTGGGTTCAGGTCATTGTCATTAAAGGATCCGAATTACAATAACAAGGCCATCATTATTCCCTATTCAAACTGGCAGGGACCTATCTGGATTAATGCGAATTTTCTGTATTCTATCGCCTTAAAGAATTATCATTTTAATAAAGAAGCATCCAGCCTTGGAAGGATTATTGCTCCCATGCTTTTAGCAGATATTCAACAGAATGGATCGATGCATGAAAATTATAATGCTGATACCGGCGAACCGCTGGCTCCGACTGCGGAACAATCGCTCAACGGCATTTTCACCGGCTTTGTGGGCTGGAATATGTTAGCTCTGAACCTTCTCGAAGGAAGCATGTTTGATCAATGGCTTATGCTCAGTCTTGAATATTGATCAGATCAATCGATTGTGTGAATCTTCAGAAAATTAGTTCCTCCGGGTACATTCGTCGGGACGCCACCGATTACTACAATTTTATTCCCTTTTTCTGCAAGTGATTTTTCTACAAGGATATTGCCTGCATAGTGCACTACTTCTTCAAAATCTGAAGGTATCTCTTTGGCTACAATAGGCTTAATCCCCCAGAGGAGATTTAGCATATGATAGACTTTCAGATCGGGCGTAAGAGCGTAGATAGGAATTTTAGGGCGTTCAGCTGCAATATACGAGGCAGATGCTCCGGTGGTTGTTATTACTACAATCGCGGTAGGTTTAACTATTTTTTCCACACGGATGGCAGCTTCACTTAATGCCGTGATCTCGGATGAGCCGATTGCTGGATAAGTCTTGAATTCAATCTTGCTTTCTACTTCCATTGCGATCCGGTTCATCATTTCCACCGATTTGACCGGATGTTCACCAATAGCAGATTCACCAGAAAGCATAACGCAATCGGTGCCATCGATAATTGCATTGGCTACATCGTTGGCTTCAGCACGGGTAGGCCGGGCTTCATGAATCATACTTTCAAGCATCTGAGTGGCTGTGATAACGGGTATTCCTCTTCGATTGCAGGATTCAATGATTAGCTTTTGCAACATGGGAACTTTCTCCGGGCTCATTTCCACTCCCAGGTCACCCCTGGCAACCATTATTCCATCCACTACATCAAGAATCTCTTCAAGATGGTCAATGGCCTGAGGTTTTTCAATCTTGGCAATCACCGGCTTTTTAAATCCTGCATTTTGGATAAGGTTTTTCAGTTGTAAAACATCTTCAGCAGTCCTGACAAAACTTAGAGATACCCAATCCACTCCTTGTGAAAGGCCGAATTCAAGATCTTTTTTGTCTTTTTCAGTCAGTGAGGGCAGTTTCAGCATGAGATTCGGAAAGTTGACACCCTTCCGGCTTTTAAGAATTCCACCTTCTACAACCTTACATACGACAGATGATTCTTTTACCTCTTGAATGACCAGTTCCAGCAATCCGTCATCCATTAACACCTGCATACCGGGTTTGGATTCCTCAGCAATATGCGGATAATCAATGGGAATATTTCCGGGCTCTCCCTTGAAATGATCTTCCGGGACTAATGTAACCAGGTCTCCGTCATTCAGAATCAGTTGTTCAGAAGGCAATATGCCGACCCTGACTTTGGGTCCCTGTAAATCCTGAAGGATAGTGATAGGAATGTCAAGCTCTTCAGAGATTTCACGGAGGTTTTTGAGCACAGAGGCATGATCTTCATAACTTCCATGTGAAAAATTCAACCGGGCCACATTCATTCCCGCAAGAATTAGTTGCCGAATGATTTCAGGAGACCGGCTCGCCGGCCCAATGGTTGCCACAATCTTTGCCCGACGGATTTTTTGCTGCATAATGGTTATTTAACTTGTAAATCGTAAATCTTAAATTTCCACGCTGTTTCCATAATTCGGTAAAAAGGCCTGGATTCCGTAATTGTTTTTAATGATTTTAGCAAGTGGTTCACGTGCTTTATCTTCACCATGTGACAAAACCAGTTTGGGACGGGAAGGGGAAACGGAGTTGAACCATCGGATAAGATCGCTCTGCCCTGCATGGGCGCTTAATCCTCCAAGAGAGTGTATCTTTGCTTTGACAGCAATCTTTTCTCCGAATATGGTTACATTCTTGACTCCGTCGATAAGTTGTCTCCCCAATGTTCCATTGGCCTGATAACCAACGATGATTACGGAAGTCTCCGGTTTCCAGAGATTATGCCTTAGATGATGCAGGATCCGACCGGCATTGCACATCCCGGCACCTGCCAAAATCATACAGGGGCCTTCTACATCATTTAATGCTTTGGATTGTTCAGGTGTAATGCATAATTGAACATGGTTCAGATTATTCATCAGATCTCCGGAACGAAATAGCTCCATGGCCTCTTCATCGTACAATTCCTGGTGCTTCATGTAGATCTGAGTGGCTTCTATCGCCATCGGACTATCCAGATATACAGGGAAATTAAAATTCTCTCCTCTATGGCGTGCGGCAGCCAGATAGTATAGCAATTGCTGTGTCCTGCCAACAGCAAAAGAGGGGATCAGTATTTTTCCACGATTTCCGATGGCTTCACGGATGATCTCTTCTCCTTCGAGCAAAGTGTCTTTCAATGAACGGTGATCCCTGTCTCCATATGTTGATTCCATAAAAACCAGATCGGCTTTCTTAAAAGGTTCCGGGTCTTTAAGAATGGCCATTCCCTGTGGACCCAAGTCACCACTGAAGACAACATGCACTGTTTTTTCCTGTTCACTGGCAATCAGTTCAACACTTGCTGATCCTAAAATATGGCCTGCTTCAACCATCCGGACTTTGATTCCCGGTAAAATTTCAACAGGTTCCTCGTAAGGAAGAGGAGTCATGAGTCTAAGAACGCCTTCCACATCTTCCTTGGAGAAAGGAAGTGTCAGTACAGAAAGCCCCTGGCGAAGCCTGTTTCGATTGGTTTTCTCAAGGTCAAATGTCTGAACCTTTAATGAATCGTGAAGGATCAAAGCTGCCATCTCAATGGTAGCAGCCGTTGCATAAATCGGGTTGTTGAATCCTGCTTTTTTCAGAATGGGCAATCTTCCAATATGATCCAAATGTGCATGAGTGATGACGATAGCATTTACTAAATGCGGGTCAATAGGAGGAAGGTCATGGTTAAGTTGCTGGAGTGTATGATCTCCCTGGAAAACACCAAAATCGATTAAAAGATTGTGAGCTCCGGATTGAACCCAATAAGCAGAACCAGTAACTGTTCCTGCTGCACCGTATAAAGTTATTTTCATGCCATAAAGATAGGATAAAATCAGGAGCCTGAAACGGTTTTAACAGAAAAGGCTGTCTTTTTGAGACAGCCTTTTTCTGTTAAATGGAATAATTATTATCTGTTCACGATGAACTTCTTTATGATTTTGCTATCGGCAGATTTCAGAACTACGGTATAAAGTCCGGCGGTAACCGGCTTCAGGTTGATGGGTTTATCGACGGTTCCGTTCACAGTGAACGATTCCGACTGATAGATCCGGACACCGATATTGTTGTAAATATCCAGTGTGAATGACTGAGAAGTGGGGCTGAAGATAGAAACATTGAAGCTTCCGTCGTTTGGAACAGGATAGATGGTGAATCCGCCGGCATA
>JAUZOW010000053.1 GCA_030706225.1 Bacteroidota bacterium
GCTGCTAAAAGGTTTGATGAAACCCGTGGTTTCAAATTCATTTCCTATGCTGTGTGGTGGATTCGTCAATCCATATTACAGGCATTGGCTGAACAATCCAGGATCGTACGACTCCCTCTTAACCAGGTAGGTTCTTTGAGCAAGCTGAATAAAACTTCCTCCCGGCTGGAACAAAAATTCGAACGTCCTCCTTCTTTGGATGAACTGGCAACTGAAATGGAAATCCCTGAGCATAAAGTTACGGAAACACTTCGTATGTCAACCCGTACCATTTCCATGGATGCTCCTCTGGATCAGGATGAAGAAATAAGATTTCTGGATGTATTCGTCGCCGATGATACGCTGCCGACCGATGAACCCCTGATCAGGGAATCTCTTTCAAGGGAAATCCAACGGTCACTGGCAACATTAACCGAAAAAGAACGCGAAATCATAAACCTGTTTTACGGAATCGGCGTGCCTCACAGCTATACGCTTGAAGAAATAGCTTCCATGTTCGATCTCACTCGTGAAAGGGTTCGGCAAATCAAGGAAAAGGCTATCCGGCGGTTGAAACATTCTTCCAGAAGCAAACTTCTGAAATCATACCTGGGTTAACGGCCGTCGACATCTACCCGGTCGAACGTCAGATCGGCATGTCCAAGGTAAAGGATCCGGAATTCCATTCCGGAATATCGTTTATCAAGCTCCAGCGGAATACTGAAATCCTGGTAAGCATTCATCTGGCCAAAGTCGCATGCCCTCAATGTCCGGCTTTCCAGAGTCTTTTTCCCATAGTCTGCCGTTATTTCCAGGACTGCCACTTTTTCGGTTTTTAAATATTCTGTTGATCTGAGCCGGAAAGTAATAGTGACCTTTCCCGGATCCAGCGTAATAAATGGTCCGTAGATAAAATGCCGCTTTTTATCAAAATCAGCGCCAATCCTTATTGCCTGGCCATTCCGGGCCGAAGTATCCGTTTCTAAAGTTCCCTGGTGCTGCATGTCTTTCCATGTGAATTCTTCGTGAAGGAGTAAACGTTCATACCGGCATATATAACAATCTCCAAGGTACATTTCATTGCCTCTTTTGACGATGATATGGCCGTACTGCTTCAGCGTATCGGGAAATGATTTCATCCATCCGTCACGGATAAGATAAAGCCTGGGTTGGTTAAATGTTTCATCTACCAGGTTGAAATTCCGGTTCTCATCCTTGTCGTGCGGGGTAGCCTTGATATGTCCCGGGTCAACTGCTGATACAAGATATGCATTACTGTATTCGCCTATGATCCCTATGTCGCCAAGCTGAGAAAATTCACTCAGAACTTGGATCCTGGAAGGGATCCGGTGTGGAAAATAAAACTTATCGAAGGAACTGACAGCACCCGTAAGCACCATCACTGTCAGAATGATCTTCCTGAGCTGTAAGCGGGAAGAAAGGGTGCTTTCATAAAACATCAGAAAAGCAATCCAGAATGAAATATAGGGAACAGTAAAATATCTTCTCCCGGTACCATTAAGGAAAACCCAATGGGAAAAGAAAATGACTCCCAGAAGAATAATACCGTTTAGAAAAAAGAAACTCATCCACTCATTGCGGATAAAAAATTTCTTCAGAGGTCTCGCATTGCCACTAATAGAGAAGAAAACCGGGATACCTGCAACAATCATCCATGCATAAATACTTTCAATAGTGCTTTCAGATGAAAAAATCAGAACCTGGAAAACAGCCATGATCGCTTCTTTTATTGAAGAAATGATCTCCCAGGGATGATTCAGCATGTGTTGGCTGTACGATGCAACAGCAAAAGCCTTATGTTTGGCATAAAGCAGGAAGAGAGCTCCGGCAAAAATCCATACGATCACCAGAATAATAAATTTCATTCTGTGCCTTGTTGAAAAAACATGATCGCTGCCGGGTCCCGGAACTTTTTTATAGAAGTCGATGAGCGCAAATAAAGCAAGTAAAAGAACCGATACAATGCCCATATCAGATACCCATACACACGTAATCAGGGAAAGCATAAGCAGGCTGGTCCAGATAAGAGCTTTCCAGGTTTTATTTTCTTTTCCGGCAATCCGGTAAAAATAAAGTGCAATCATCAGCATGCTGGTCTGTATGCCGAAAAGCAAGGTGACATGGTCGAGAAAATGCCAGGAAGGGAAGAACCATACTATAGCCAGTAGAACCTTCGAAAACTGAGTTCTGAAAAAGGAGGCAGTTGCCAGAAATCCAAGAATTAAAAGCAGATACTGAATGATGGAAACTGCCCAAACCGGAGGAAACCGGTAAGAAATATGAAGGATATGAGCCAACATCGGTACCAGACTTCCGGCTCTGTCCTGTCCCCAGAAGTACAGGTCGTTGGTCATACTGAATCCGGGAGTCATCAGAATGGTTACTGCATGATCTGAATTCAGAAGAGGATAATACCGGTATGAAAAATTCAAAAATGAAAACAGGATGATAAGTGAAATGATTACCCAATTGGCTACCTGGTTTCGGTTTGTGGATGAAATGTTATCCTTTTCCATTAAAGGGCTTTTTGGCAGGTTCTTTCGCAGAGTGCAAATCTCGTAAATCTTTTGATAATTTTTTTAATATTTTCATCCCATGATTTCTGAATCCAGGAGTTTCTTCGGATATTCTCCATTCAATCGAATCGCGGAGTTCTTCCCGGATGCCAGACTCACTTAATGATATCCGGTAAAGAAGATCCATGCAATATACTTTGACTGCGACGCTTTCCGAAGGAGAAATCAGCCAGTCGAAACAAAGGTTCATGATTTTCACCATGGAGGCAACCGGAAATTCAGATCTTGAAAGCATCCGGAGAGAATGGCGTTTCATTCCGTCATGGGAAAATTTTTCAAGCATATCAACAATTGCCGGAATCCATGGCTCCAGAAGGGATGGATTTTGTTCTGAAACCGTATCCATGACCCATGCGGCCCTGCGGCTGAAAGGTTCTTCATTCTTCAGCATGATCCGGGCTATGTCATTGAAAAGATCCGGCTTCTCGTAAATAAGTCCTGCCACAAGATCTGTATTTCTCCGGGATGTTTCATTAAATAACAGATTTTCAACAGAATCCGGATCACTCATGGCCGTTTTTCTTTAGTTGTTTTTGGTTCATTCCGATCGCCTCAAAATTAAATAAATTCAAAATCTTAAAAAAGATAGCATTTTAACATTAAATTTCCTATAATAAACATACATTTGCTGAAAATTAAAAATCCGATTGACTTACATTTGAAAAATATTAGCAATGTAAGTGACTTACATTAACTTTTTTCATCCATGAAGAATAAGTACATTGATCTGATTGAACAAACTTTTGATTTTCCTACTGAGGAATTCAAAGTTATTGATAATGAACTCTTTTTTCACGATGTATCGTTGATGGATATTATCAAGCAATACGGTACTCCGTTGAAAATTACATATTTACCTAAGATCTCCCATCAGATCCAGAAAGCCAAGAGGTTGTTTAACGTAGCCATGGCTAAAGTGGACTACCAGGGTGATTATCATTACTGTTATTGCACCAAAAGCTCCCATTTCAGCTTTATCCTCGAAGAGGTTCTGAAGAATGAAGATGTTCATCTGGAAACTTCTTCTGCATTTGATATTCCGATCATTGAAGATCTCCATACACGGGGATTCCTGAAAAAAGATAATTTCATTATCTGCAACGGCTTTAAAAGACCCCAGTATATTGAAAATATCGTTAAACTGATCAACGATGGATTTGTCAACACAATTCCTGTTCTGGATAACCTTTTTGAACTGGATAAATATGAGAGCGGACTGAATGTAAAAGTTAAAATCGGAATGCGGATCGCATCGGAAGAAGAGCCTAAGTTCGATTTCTATACATCCCGCCTTGGAATCCGGTACAATGATATCATTCCCTACTATCAGGAAAAGATCAAAGATAATCCGAAGTTCGAACTGAAAATGCTTCATTTCTTCCTGAATACGGGAATTAAAGATACTGCTTATTATTGGAACGAACTTCATAAATGCGTCAGTGTATACTGTGAATTGAAAAAGATCTGTCCTGAACTTTCAGCTTTGAATATCGGAGGGGGATTTCCGATAAAGAGTTCACTTGCTTTCAATTACGATTATGAATACATGTCCGAAGAGATTATTTCCCAGATAAAAAGCATATGTGAGCGCAATGAAGTGACTGAACCGGACGTATTTACGGAATTCGGATCGTTCACAGTTGGTGAAAGCGGAGCTGTTCTTTTCAATATTATTGATCAGAAGCGACAAAATGACAGGGAAGTTTGGAATATGATAGATAGCTCCTTCATGAACACACTTCCTGACACATGGGCCATCAATCAGAAATTTATTCTGCTTGCTGTAAATAACTGGGATGCTGAATATGAACGTGTGTTTTTAGGAGGATTAACCTGTGACAGTGAGGATTATTACAATGCAGAAGGCCATTCCAATGCGGTATATCTTCCTAAATGCGGTGAGAAAGAACCTCTCTACATCGGAATGTTCCATACCGGAGCATATCAGGATGCCATCGGGGGATATGGCGGAATCCAGCATTGCCTGATTCCGGCTCCCAAACATGTTCTGATCGAAAGAGATGAAAACGAAGAGGTATATACCAAGCTTTTTTCAAAGGAACAGAGCTACAAGTCAATGTTAAAGATCCTGGGTTATTGATAAAAAATTTATCTTTGCACCTCAGAATTATTAATTATGAACGAAATGAAGAAATCCGATTTCCTGAAAGACCCTATCAAACATTTTGATATTACAAAAGTCAATACAATACCCGTTATTGATGCCATGCGGGGAATGTCCTTTACATCACGCGATACAGCAACTGCAGCCGATATTCTGAACCGGATGATCAAAGATGAAAATTGCACGATCTTTCTGACTCTTGCCGGTAGCACAAGTGCAGCAGGATGTATGCAGGTTTATGTGGATTTGGTTAAGAACAATATGGTCGATGCTGTCGTTTCAACCGGTGCCTCCATAGTGGATATGGATTTCTTTGAAGCTCTTGGATTTAAACATTACCAGGGATCTTACAATGTAGATGATACTCAGCTCCGGAAGCTTTATATCGACCGTATTTATGATACCTATATCGATGAAGAACAACTTCAGGAATGTGATAATACCATTGAAAAAATTGCTGATTCTCTCGAACCGCGTCCGTATTCATCCCGCGAATTTATTAGAGAAATGGGCCGCTATCTGACAAAAAATTCCAAGAAAAAAGATTCACTTGTTCAGGCTTGCTTTGAACACAATGTTCCGGTTTTCTGTCCGGCTTTCAGCGACAGCAGTGCAGGATTCGGCCTTGTCAAGCATCAGTGGAAACATCCTGAAAAACATGTCTCCATTGACTCTGTAAAAGATTTTATGGAAATTACCATGATTAAGATGGCGGCAAAAACTTCCGGTCTGTTTATGGTCGGTGGGGGTGTTCCCAAGAATTTTGTTCAGGATACAGTCATCTGTGCCGAAGTACTGGGTAAAGAAGTTCCTATGCACCAATATGCCGTTCAGATTACAGTAGCGGATGTTCGCGACGGCGCTTGCTCAAGTTCAACTCTGAAAGAAGCTTCTTCATGGGGTAAGGTAAATACAGTGTATGAAAAGATGGTCTATGCCGAAGCAACCACTGTAGTCCCTCTCATCGCCAGCTTTGTTTACCATAAAGGTGATTGGAAAAAACGCAAAAAATACGAATGGACCAAGATGCTTGATAAGTGATATCCGGCATCCATCCTCTAATTCTTATACCGTAACCACTTTCCCAATTCTTTATAATTCACTTTCTTCCCGTACATCAGGATACCGGTGCGGTATATCTTTGCCGCAAGCCAGGTAGTTCCCAGAAATCCAAGGATAAGCAAGACCATGGAAAGAAAAAGGTCGAAAAATGGCACTCCGAACGGGACCCGTATCATCATAATAATGGGAGAGGTGAAAGGAATGATCGACAACCAGAAAGATAACGGACCGGTCGGATTTTGCATGACATAAGGTGACATGATGATGGCAAAAATTAACGGAATGGTTATCGGCAGCATAAACTGCTGGTTATCCGATTCACTGTCGACGGCCGCTCCTACAGCTGCAAAAAGTGCCGAGTAAAGCAAATACCCGAATAGAAAATAGAAGAGGAAAGTCCCGATCATTACGGGGAAGTCGATGGAATGAATGGCATCCAGCACTTCATTGACCTGACTGTTATCCTGTGCAGGTACATCCATGGTTTTCCCGGGTTGAGTTCCTGGATAATTGTTTTGAAAAACCTGTCCGGTAATCTGTTTTGAAGTGTCTTTCGTAGCAAACATAGGAGTGGCAATGGTCACGATGCCGAAGGTCAGGACTACCCACAAAAGGAATTGTGTCAACCCGACGAGAGCTACTCCGATAATTTTTCCCATCATCAGCTCAAACGGCTTTACCGATGAAATAATGACTTCCACGATCCGGTTACTCTTTTCTTCAATAATTCCACGCATAACCTGAACGCCGAACATAAAAATGAAGAAATAGATCATAATCCCACTGAAGAATCCCAGAAATGAACTGACTTCCGGATAACTTTTTTCTTCTTTTCCCTTATTCCCGATTTTTATTGTGGTAATATCCACACTGGATTTGATGGATTTCAGGATGTCGTCGGAAGTGATTTTTTTATCCGGAGGCAAAGGCAGATCTCTGAGTTTGGCATCCAGCTTCACTTCTTCAAGGCATTTCGACATTACATTCCGGATATAGCTCTTGACGTTGATGCTGACTTCCTTGTCGGAATAAAGAATGGCATTGGAAGGCAGGCTCAGTTCCGTAGAGGGGATATACAGTAATGCATAATCGCCGCTTTTTTTGAAGTTCTCTTTGGCAGCTGAAGCCTTACTGTCGAGATAATGGAACTGAATATTATCCGAATCCCTGAATTTTCCGCGGAATAACCCGGTTTCATCAAGTACTCCGACTGTTTTCTTTTCGCTTGAAAGGGTAGCGACGTACATGGGAACGACAACGATAGCCGCCATTAACAGCGGACCCAGGATTGTCATCACGACAAAGGACTTTTTTTTGACCCTTGTCATATATTCCCGTTGAATGATCAGAAATATCTTATGTATCATATGCCGGTGAGAGTTGATGAAATATCCGGATCATTTCCGGTCACTAAGCGAATGAAAATCTCATTCATTCCGGGAATGATTTCACGGAATCCTTCAATAGTATAGTGATCCATCATGAAAGACAGAAGATCGTTGGGCCGGGCTTCTGCGGGAAGCTGCACCTTTGCTGAATAATGTTCATTGACATGGTGATAATCCAGTACTTTAAAGTTTTCCGGAAGAAAAGCAGAGGGGTTATCGTCTGTTCCTGAATATTCTACCTCAAAAGTATGGGTTTTATATGTTTTTCTGATTTGCCAGATGTCTCCTTCCAGGATTTTATGGGATTTGTCAATCAGGGCAATATGATCGCAGAGCTCTTCAACAGAAGCCATATTATGAGTTGAAAAGATGATGGTTGACCCTTTTCTTTTGAGTTCCAGAATCTCTTCTTTCAGCAGGTTGACATTGATGGGGTCGAAACCGCTGAAAGGTTCGTCAAAGATCAGCAGGTGGGGTTCATGAATCACAGTGACCACAAATTGTACCTTTTGCTGCATTCCTTTGGAAAGTTCTTCTACTTTCCGGTTCCACCAACCCTGGATCTCGAATTTTTCAAACCAGATTTTCAGCCGTTTCAGGGCTTCCTGTCGTGATAATCCTTTCAGCTGGGCCAGGTAGAGAGCCTGCTCTCCGACATTCATCTTTTTGTAAAGTCCTCTCTCTTCCGGAAGATAGCCGATCTTGTATACGTCGGAAGGTTGAAGCTTCTTTCCGTCCAGGAAAAGCTCACCTTCATCGGGAGCAAGAATATTGTTGATGATACGGATCAGGGTAGTTTTCCCGGCACCGTTGGGGCCCAGCAATCCAAAAATACTGTTTTCCGGAACATGGATAGAAACCTTATCCAGTGCCCGGTGATTAGAGAATTGTTTGCTGATGCCGTTTGTGGTTAAAATGTCCATAAGGTTTTAACGTAATCGGCAGGAAAATCATTGTTCGAATATATCTTTCATCCGGGAAAAAAAGTTCCGGTCTTTTGATGTCGGGTTAGGTTGAAAACCCGGAGATTTGGAAAGCTTTTCCAGGATTGATTTTTCTTCTTTTGTAAGATTTTTCGGAGTCCAGACATGTATCTTAATCAACAGATCGCCTTTTCCTTCCCAGGAATTAAGGGAAGGAAGACCTTTCCCTTTAAGCCGGAGCACTTTTCCGCTCTGAGTCCCGGCTTCAATCTTGATCTTTGCTTTTCCTTCAAGTGTCGGGATTTCAATGGAAGTACCCATTGCTGCATCCGGGAAGGTGATGAAATGTTCGCAAAGCAGATCATTGCCATCTCTTTCAAGGAATTCATGATGGATCTCTTCAATCTGGACCAGCAGGTCACCGGGAATACCACCCCGGGGAGCTGCATTGCCTTTCCCGCTTACTGAAAGCTGAAGTCCTTCGGAAACGCCTGCAGGGATTTTCAATGTGATCACTTCTTCGCCTTTCAGAATGCCGTTTCCGGCACATTCGGGACATTTATCTGTGATCACATGGCCTTCGCCTCCGCAGTTGGGGCAAGTCGTGGTGGATTGCATCTGCCCCAGAAAGGTATTCGTTACACGTGTCACATGACCGGATCCGTGGCAGGTAGGACAAGTGTTAAAACCGCTTCCTCCCCGTGCACCGGTTCCGTTACAAGTAGTGCATGTAACGTATTTATTAACTTTAATTTTCTTTTCCACACCGTGGGCGATCTCCTCAAGTGTCAGTTTGACCTTAACTCTAAGATTTGTGCCACGGGATACCTGCCGGCCACGACTTCTGCCGCCACCTCCGCCAAAAAAACTTGAAAACGGATCTTCAAAACCTCCTCCGCCAAAGATGTCGCCGAAATGACGGAAGATCTCATCAATGCTCATCCCTCCGCCGAAACCGGAAAAGCCAGAACCATTACCTACACCGGCATGACCAAATTGATCATACCTCTGCCTTTTTTCCGCATCGCTTAATACTTCATAAGCTTCCGCAGCTTCCTTGAATTTTTCCTCTGCTTCTTTATTGCCGGGGTTTTTATCGGGATGATATTTCAATGCCATTTTCCGGAATGCTTTTTTCAACTCTTCCGGTGTGGCAGTTTTGCTAATTCCCAGTATTTCGTAATAATCTCTTTTTTCCATAAGTCATAACCCCCGTTAATTTCCGACGATAACTTTCGAAAACCGGATTACCTTTCCGTTAAGGGTGTAACCTTTAAGTATTTCATCAATAACTTTTCCCTTCTTATCCGGTTCCGGAGACGGAATCAGGGTTATTGCTTCATGAAAATCGGTATTGAATACCTCACCCACTGATTTAATGGGTTCCAAACCGTTCTGAGAAAGAATTGACATGAATTTATTCAAAATCAGTACCAAACCGTCATAATAACCCTGCTGGGAATTATTTTCATGATCGAAAGCACTGATAGCACGTTCCAGATCATCAACTACCGTAAGCATGGACAAAATCAGACTTGCATTTGCCATCTTGCTCATTTCAATCTTTTCCCGGATTGTCCTTTTCTTGTAATTGTCAAATTCGGAATACAGACGCAGGTACTTGTCGTTAAGATTTGCCAGTTCTTCTTCCAGCTTCCCGGCTTTGGATTCTTTATGAGCCTTATGTTTTGATTCTTTTAATCCTTCTTCTGACTCTTGTTCAGCCTCAGGAGCAATATCCGTCCCGTTCACTTCCTGCTTTTCTTTTAATTCTTCTTCAGCTTTTGATTCTTTGGATTGGTTGTTTTCGTTCAATGTACTTTCACTCATAGGAATAATGAATAATTAGATTTTTTTACTTACTGAGAATAGCAAAAATCCTGCCAATAGAAAGCAGAGACAATTTGGCAGTCAGATTCTGCGGATGTCAGCGCCGAGCATAGCAAGTCGGTGATCGATCTTCTGGTATCCCCGGTCGATTTGTTCAATATTATCGATAATGCTTGTTCCGTCAGCGGAGAGAGCAGCAATCAGCAAAGCGACACCGGCACGGATATCCGGCGATGCCATCCGGATTCCCCGGAGAGGATATTTCCGGTCGAGACCAATCACCGTAGCACGGTGGGGATCGCAAAGGATGATCTTGGCGCCCATATCGATCAGCTTATCGACGAAAAACAGGCGGCTTTCAAACATTTTCTGATGTATCAGAACACTTCCACGGGCTTGTGTGGCAATGACAAGAACAATACTGATGAGGTCAGGAGAAAATCCGGGCCAGGGAGCATCGGCAATGGTCATGATTGAGCCATCCATGAAAGATTCCACTTCGTAGTGATCATGAGCCGGAATGTACAGGTCATCTCCCTGGTTCACTACCGTGATACCCATTTTCCGGAAGACATCCGGGATCATTCCAAGTTCCCGGCAATTTACATTCTTGATTGTGATCTCGGAACGAGTCATGGCAGCAAGTCCTATAAAGCTTCCTACTTCAATCATATCAGCAAGAAGCGTATGTTCGCAACCCTGGAGGGAATTTACACCATCAATGAAAAGAAGGTTGGATCCGATGCCATCGATTTTTGCGCCCATCCTGACCAGCATGCAACAAAGCTGGTAGATATAAGGTTCACAGGCTGCATTGAATATGGTGGTTCTGCCTTTAGCCATGACAGATGCCATGATAATGTTGGCAGTTCCTGTAACTGAAGCTTCATCCAGCAACATGTAAGTTCCTTTAAGTTGCATGGCTTTCACGGAAAAGAATTGCTCTTTTGAGTGATATTCAAAGCTGGCGCCCAATTTTTGAAGACCCAGAAAATGAGTATCCAGGCGACGCCTGCCGATCTTGTCTCCTCCGGGAAGATAAACGCATCCTTTGCCAAAACGGGCCAGCATCGGGCCAAGGATCATGATGGATCCTCTCAGATTTCCTACCATCTGGCGGAATTCGGGAGAATTCATGAATTCCAGGTTAATATCCCTCGCTTCAAATGTCCAGGTTCCTGTACCGGGATGGGTGACTTTTACCCCTAATGCCTGGAGAATTTCGATCAGCTTATTAACATCCCGTATATCAGGAATATTATGGATAGTAACCTTTTCCGGGGTCAGAAGAACTGCACAGATTACCTGGAGAGCCTCGTTTTTTGCTCCCTGGGGTACAATGTCGCCTTTTAGTGGTTTACCACCCCGGATCTCAAACGAATTCATGGTTACTTTTTACGGTTTCGTATATTCCGCCCGTTCCCTTTCGGAATGAACTGCTTCTTCGGTTTGTTCCGGGCAAGAAGATCACTGGTTGTTGTCAGGTTAATATCATCGTGAAATTTCAGCTTTCCTTTGGAAAGGATGGAGAGGTGCTCTTCAATAAGGTCATCAGATACCGATTCCCGGTTCCAGTTCAGGTAGGATTTCTTTAATTGAATGGCAATGGTTCTGACTAAAGCTTCTTTTTCTGGTCCGTCAGGATATTCAATAGCTTTCTCAATGATAAGAGCTATATTCTTTCCATAATGACGGAACTCGATCTCCTTGTCATGGTAACTGATATGTTCAGGTTTCGTGCTGAGTGTCAGTGGATGAGGAGGGGGATATGGAGATTCGACATCGATTTTAAATCCGGAGATTATATACAGATGATCCCACAGCTTATGCTTGAAATCAACAGAGTCTTTCACCTGAGGATGCATCTGGGCCATAACATTGATAATGAACTGGGCGGCCTTTGTACGATGCTCACGGTCTTCGATTTTACACGCATATTGGATCATCTCCTGAATATTCCTTCCATATTCGGGAATAACCATAAAAGATCTCGTGGTGTTGTATTCCATAAAAATTTTCATGCTTTTTGCAAAGATAAGGATAATTATCTAATAAACATTTATTAAAGTAAAGGCGAACAGGATCAAAGGACCTTCAGTTTGGCAAAACGAAGCAACAATTGCTTTTGTCCAACGCCGGGGAAAAACACAGTGGCTTTTTTATTGGGACCGTCGCCTTCCAGGTTTAAAACCTTACCTTTTCCAAATCTATCATGTTCCACTTCCATACCGGGTTGAATCTCCTGTTCCTGATAGGAGGATGAAGCGCCGGAAACCGGAATGGTGGATAGTTTCTGAAGATTTTTCGGAATGACAACATGTTTGGGCTCCGGAGCAGTTCCCGAAAGAATGTTCGAGAAATTATTGTCCGTATTGAACCCTTGTTTCTTTGGTACCGGCCGGCGGGGCATATCGATGAACGACTGGGGGATCTCTTCCAGGAAGCGGCTTGGCTCGCATTGGGTCGGATTCCCCCACCGGTAACGGTTTTCGGCGTAACTTAATGTCAGTCTTGTCCGGGCACGAGTGACAGCCACATAAAATAATCTTCGCTCTTCTTCCAACTCGGTTCGGGTATTCAGCGACTGAACCGACGGGAATAGATTCTCTTCCATTCCAACGACATATACATAAGGAAATTCAAGCCCTTTGGCTGCGTGAATAGTCATCAGCATCACCCGGTCGTCATCGCCATCCTCTGAATAATCAAGATCGGTAAGCAGGGCAACTTCCTGCATGAACTGATCCAGGGTTTTCATAGTGTCTTCCCCGGTAGTCGCCGTCCCTTCAACGATTTCTCCTGTATCCTCATGGATCTCGGGAACCACCGTGCTTTCCTTGTTTTCGGTGAATTCACGGATGGCATTCAGTAATTCTTCTATGTTTTCATAACGACTTACCCCTTCTGGGGTTTTGTCTTCATGAAGATCTTTCAGAATGCCGGTTGTTCCTGCAATATGGGTGGCAAGATCGTAAGCATCACGGGTTTTAAGCTGGGTTGCAAAGCTTTTGATCATAAGAACAAAAGCGGAAAGCTTGGAACGGGTGCTTTCCATAATCTGAACCGGGTAAGTATAAGGATCTTCCAAAAGCTCAAAGATACTTTTCTTGTACTCGCCGGCAGCAACAATGAGCTTTTCGATCGTCGTCTTTCCGATACCCCGCATGGGGTAATTGATGATCCTCAGCATTGCTTCTTCATCATGAGGATTTATAACCATTCGGAAATAGGCCAGCAGATCTTTGATTTCTTTTCTCTGGTAGAAGGAAATGCCTCCGTAAATGCGGCAAGGTATATTGAGCTTCCGGAGCGCTTCTTCCAGCGCTCTCGACTGGGCATTCGTACGATAAAGGATGGCGAAGGAAGTATTTGGCAGTTGCTGGTTCATCCGGTTTTCAAAGATGGATTGTGCCACCAGGTTCCCTTCTTCCGTCTCGGTGGCGGCTCTCAGCAAGGTGATCTTGTTACCTTCTTCGTTATCAGTCCAGATCTCTTTAAAGATCTGGTCTTTGTTATTTTCAATAATCTTGTTGGCTACAGCTACAATGGTTTTTGTAGAACGATAGTTCTGTTCCAGCTTGAAAATATGATGATCGGGATAATCATTCCGGAAATTCAGGATATTCTGAATGTTTGCTCCGCGGAAAGCATAAATACTCTGGGCATCGTCTCCCACCACGCAAATATTTTCGTTATTGGCAGCAAGCTGCTTCAGAATAAGGTACTGGGCATAATTTGTATCCTGGTATTCATCCACCAGGATATACTGGAATTTCTGCTGGTATTTATATAGTACATCCGGATAATCACGAAACAGGATAACCATGTTAAAGAGAAGATCATCAAAATCCATGGCGGATGCCCGGTAAAGCCTGGCCTGATACTGACTGTAGATCTGTCCGGTAAGCGGTTTACCTGCTGCAGTATCATAGCTCTGGATTTCCCCATCAGCATTATAAGCCTGAGAGTCGATCAGGCTGGTTTTTGCTGAAGAGATACGGTGCAACAGATACGAAACCTGATAAACCTTATCATCCAGGTTGTTTTCCTTAATGAGAGTTTTGATCAACCGTTTGGTATCATCCATATCGTATATGGTGAAATTGGAAGGATAACCGAACCTGTGCCCTTCTACGCGGAGAACCCGTGCAAAAATGGAATGAAAAGTACCCATCCACACACTGCGGGCATCCGGGCCTACCAGATCGTTAATACGTTCTTTCATCTCGCGGGCCGCCTTATTTGTAAAGGTCAATGCCAGTATCCTGAAAGGGTCAACTTTCAGGTGAAGCAGGTACGCGATACGATAAGTGAGTACACGGGTTTTTCCGGAACCTGCACCGGCAATAACCATTACCGGCCCTTCTGTACATTCCACAGCCTGTCGCTGGGCTTCATTTAATTCATCAAGGAGATTTCCCAATTTTGCTTTTTTCAGGATGGCAAAATTACAGTTTTTAATTATTTTTGAAGAAGTTTAGACACAATGAATATGCATGGATTTGAAATAGCGAATTATATCCTTGCCATTATCCTTACCGGAATTTTACTTAAATATTTATGGGACAGGTTTTCAGACAGGGACAATGAGCCGGATGAATGGAAGCTGGCAAAAAAGAAAGGCAAACTTGACAGCGCTCTTTTAAAGTTGGAAAGAAATTACCCGGATAAAGTCCGGTTTTTCAACTGGTGGCTTCAGGCAGAACGGCTCCGCCGGGAAAACGTTCCCGGCGCTTTTGCTGAACTCGGGGTTTATAAGGGCGACAGCGCACGGATTCTTCATTGTATGGATTCTGAAAGGGAATTTCACCTGTTCGATACTTTTGAAGGATTTACTATAACCGATCTGAAGGAAGAAACCGGAGATGCGGCAAGCTATACCCAGCGGAATTTTAGCGACACATCCGTAAGAAAAGTAAGAGAAAGGGTGGGGGATAGCGAAAAGATCCGGATCCATCCGGGCCATTTTCCGGAAACAGCAAAAGATCTGGCGGAAATGAAATTTTCACTGGTCAATATTGATGCCGACCTTTATCTGCCTACGAAAGCAGGACTTGAGTTTTTTTACCCGAGACTTTCACCCGGAGGCGTGATCCTGGTCCATGACCATAATTCCAGATGGAAGGGGATTTTAAGAGCTATTGCAGAATTTTCGGGATCTATACCTGAATCAACAGTAATTATTCCTGATAAAGAAGGTACAGCCATGATTGTCCGGAATAAAAGCATCGACTGATCATATCCGTTTTACACTTTTAACTTTTAAACCATGAAAATCATTTGTAATCCCTACATCAATATTATTGTATGCACAATTATCGTTTACCTGTTCATCATAATTGCTATCCGGCTGTTCGGGAAAAAAGAGCTTTCCCAGCTTTCGGTGATCGATCTGGTTTTTATCCTGCTTATCAGCAATGCTGTGCAAAATGCTATGGTTGTGGGCGACAATTCCCTGGCTGGGGGAGTGATTGCCGCAAGCACCTTATTTCTGGTCAATTTTATTTTGAAAAGGATCCTCTATTCTTCTCCGCGATTCAGGAAGATTGTCGAAGGAGAACCTATTACTCTTGTATATAAAGGACGTTTGATGTCTGCAAATCTTAAAAAATCGGGAATCAGCAGGGATGAATTGATGGAAGCTATCCGGGAGCATGGGGTTTCCGTCGGGATGGAAAAGATTGATCTGGCAATGCTTGAAACGGATGGGAATATCAGTATTTTGAGTGATGATTTTAAAAAGAGAACATCAAGAAAAAGAAAGGTTCACAAGGTTATTTCTAAAGAGTTTTAAAAAAATGATCTGTTTTTTAAAAAAAAATCAAAGGAAAAGTTGTTTATATTAAATTAATATCTACCTTTGCACCCTCGAAAAAGTGAAAGCTTTTTATAGAGGGATTTGACAGAAAGAGTAAAGGAAA
>JAUZOW010000054.1 GCA_030706225.1 Bacteroidota bacterium
TCAAACAAAATGGATCCCTTTTTCAATTCTCTTCAAGGGGGGGGCAGTATCCCGGAATGGTGGGGTTACCTTGTTCCGGAATGGTAGGGTCAGCATGCTCCGGAATATACAAATTGTACATAGTTCGATAAAAGTGTTTCTAAAATTATTTTTGTAAATAGCCCTAAAAATCCTACAGGTTAAAAATAGGTATAAATGTCTAATTTTACACTTGTAGTATAAAGAAATCAAGATTATCAGCCCCTATACCCTTCCCTTCCCCCACCCGGAGGAAGGGAGAGTGAAATCAAAATAAGGGTTGAGTGAAGACAATAATAAAATTGAATGGCAAATCTTGAAGGAAATGAGGTCTACCCGTTTTATTTTGGTGCTTCGCCTGAAACACTTCGATTGGCAGGGGAAATAAGGCGCTCCATACATAATGATAGCAGTTCTCTCCTCCCCGGGTGGGGGAGGTCGGGAGGGGGCTGAAAAAATTGCAAACAGATTACGGATTACAGTGGTATGACTACGGCGCGAGGTTCTACGATCCGCAGATTGGAAGGTGGAATGTTATAGATCCACTTGCTGAAAAGTCAAGAAAATGGTCTTCTTATAACTATGCTTTAAATAATCCTATTCGTTTTATTGATCCGGACGGAATGGAAATGACAGATTTCTTGGATAAGAACAAAAATCTGATTACACACGTTGACGATGGTTCTAATGCCGTTTTCCAATTAACTGGAAATAATAAAACTGATGAATATTTTAAATTTACTGGAGAGTATAATAATCAAGGTGGAAAAAATGAAGTTAGCGTAGAGGGGGCGGTAGCAGGTGCTCAAGACTATGTTACAAATAATTACGATAAATGTAATCAATCAGTTAACTTTGTCGGACGTACATATGAGTCGGCTAATAAAGCGGAAGGTAAGACTATAGATAATATTGGAATCGTTAACGGGAATTCTGTGGCTGCAACAATTAATAGTGATTTAACAAATAAAGCTACCCCAGAAAAATCAGTTACATCAGCGCAAGAATCAGCAGCAAAAGGAAATTTAGTCGTTGGAGCAAATGAAAAACATGTTGTTACAATGACCACAAAAACATTTGATATTACTCGATACAATGCTTCTGGTTCAATAATTGAACAAAAGCAAATCATTGGAGGGAAAACGACAAATGTAAATGGAACTCCCCGACCTACAAACATTGGTCCAGGACAAAAGAATAGTTTTCAGGATCCGAAATATTCGGGAATGACATGGTATTCTTTTCCTGCGAAATAGAGGGTTAATTTTTTGCAGCATATGTAAAAAAGCACATATGCTGCAACCCTTTCACAGTACAAATTAATATATAAGATGATAAGACGATGAAATATCTAATCGGGATCTCACTTTTAGCATTATTATATTGTTCAACTATACCATTAGAGGCGAAAAAAGGCATTTGCAAAAGGAGTGTTCAATGGATAGTTTACAAAGACAATATTGATGATGGAGGGGGGTTCATATTAACTTGCAAATATCCAACCAAGATAGCTTTAGCAGATGTCGTTGATAATTGCAGATGTTTTGGTAACAAACTTAAATACAATAACCCCGAAGACCCAGACCCCCCTGTTGATAGTATCAATACGCGTCAATGGTGCATTTGTATGTATGATAGTTCAGAAACTTCAGTTGATTATCTTGTTTCCTCTTGGGAATCCATTTATAAAGAGCAAGTAACAGAGCAACGAGAAACTTTAATTATTGGAGACTTGAAGGCATTTCAAGTAATATTTAAAAATAGAACTTCGGATACTTCATTCAGACATTTGATTTATTTTAATAAGTATTCGACATTATTTGAAATAATAAATACGAACAAAGCGACAGAGAATGATTTTAATATATTTTGTAAAAGTATAAGGATTGATAAGTACAGCAAGCCCCTGAAATAATAAAAAGACAAGTCTGCTGGCTACACGAGACTTAGCCATATAAAATGAATAATCTGCTTAAAGCAAGAGACCTTCTATTTTTAAGTTAAATTTGGGGAAATTATTGTGTTCTTGCAACGCCAGAATAACAATAGGACCCGGCAGAGATGCCGGGTTTTTGTTTGATATTGCAATTAGTTGATCCTTACCAATTATTAGCACATTGAATGTTAATAACATTAGTTCTTTGAAATGGTGTTTCGTGCATGGATTTTGATTGATTTTGATCAAAATCCTGCAAATCAGCCCCCATCCCCTGCCCTTCCCCCACCCGGGGGAAGGGAGAGTAAAATCAAAATTAAGGGTTGATCGAAGACAATAAAAAAATAAATGGAAATGAAATGAATGGCAAAGCTTGAAGGAAATGAGATCTACCCGTTTTATTTTGGCGCTTCACCGGAAATCCTTCGATTGTCAGGGGAATTAAAGCGCTCCATACATAATGATAGCAGTTCTCCCCTTCCCCCGGGTGGGGGAAGGGCCGGGGATGGGGGCGGAATGGGAAAAAACCTTAACCTGAAACTTTTTCGCGTCACGTGTCACGATTTGTCACGCGTCACGATTTGTCACGTGTCACGACATCGAGTCTGCAATGTTGAAAAATAATTAGGAGTTTTTCAGAGAAATCCTCTCGAATAAGTTATATTTTTGGAGGATGGAAAATATCAACAAGACCCCGGCTGAATCCTTTTCCGGAGAAAGCGGGGAATTTCGTAATAATGCCCGGACTGCGAGGCGAAGAGCAAAAAAAAACGATGTAAACGATTGGGAATTTGAGCACGGGAAGGTGCCTCCCCAGGCTATTGATCTGGAAGAAGCGGTTCTGGGAGCCATGATGCTTGAAAAAGACAAACTGGCTGCCGTTATTGACCTGCTGAGGCCTGAAGTATTTTACAAACGGGAACATCAGCTCATATATTCTGCCATACAACGATTGTTTGCTCAGGTTCAGCCTGTTGATATCCTTACCGTAAATAAAGAATTGCAGCAAAGCGGCGATCTGGAAGCTGTTGGCGGGCCTTATTATGTTACCATGCTTACCAACCGGGTCGCTTCTTCTGCAAATATAGAATTCCACGCACGTATTCTGCTTCAGAAGTATATTCAACGGGAACTGATCCGTATCTCTTCCGAGATCATTCACGATGCTTTTGAAGACACTACCGATGTTTTCGATCTTCTGGATAAAGCGGAATCGAATCTTTTCTCTGTCAGTGAGACCAGCTTGAGAAAAAATGTCAGGGATATGCAATCACTGGTAAAGGAAGCTATTGAAGAGATCAGCAAAGGAGGCAAAGATGAAGGGCAGTTGCGCGGAGTAGGTTCCGGATTTACGGAACTTGACCGGATTACAGCCGGCTGGCAAAGGTCCGACCTGATCATACTTGCTTCCCGTCCTGGTATGGGGAAAACCGCATTTGCTTTGACTATGGCACGCAATATTGCTGTGGATTTCAAGAAGCCGGTTGCTGTATTTTCCCTTGAAATGTCTGCTGTACAACTTGTTACACGTCTTATCTCTGCTGAAACGGAAATCGCTTCCGACAAACTGAAACGTGGTAATCTGGAAGATTACGAATGGGAACAGTTGAATACAAGGATTACTTCACTGTTAGATGCTCCTATTTATATTGACGACACCCCTGCCCTTACGATATTCGAACTCAGGGCAAAAAGCCGCCGTTTGAAGCAACAACACAAGATTGAGATCATTGTTCTCGACTACCTTCAGCTGATGCAGGGTACTTCGGAACAAAAAGGAAACCGCGAACAGGAAATCAGCAGTATAAGCCGTTCGCTGAAAAGCCTTGCCAAGGAGCTGGATATCCCTATCATCGCATTGTCACAGCTTAGCCGTGAAGTTGAAAAGAGACTCGTTAAAAAACCTATTCTTTCCGACCTTCGTGAATCCGGCTCTATTGAACAGGATGCGGATATGGTTCTCTTTATTTACCGTCCTGAATATTATAAAGTGGACGATGAATCTTACGGAGCTTCCACAGAAGGAATAGCTGAAATCGGAATTGCCAAGAACCGTAACGGGGCCGTGAAAGATATCAAGCTTAAATTTATCAGCAAATTCGCCAAATTCACTGATCTGGAAGTGGATTATTCATCGTTTAATACTAATTTCCAGAATGACCCGTTAGATTCCCGTAGAACAAGAACGGTAATGTCAAAAATGGATGAAGATGACCGGAATGAACCCGCTTTTTAAGGTTTTTCGATCTGTTTTAATACTGTCACTTTTTTTTATTCTGCAATCCCTGCAGGCAGCACAGATCCTGATTCCCATGGACAATGTCCAGAAGAATCACCTGAAAGCTTATGGCATTGCGTATTGGATTTTGAAACAGGACGTTGAAGTAGACTGGCTGCTGAATTATCGCGGTGGCAGTTTTTTATTTTCATACGAAAAAAATTTCGAAAACGAATGCACCATCCGGGGGGTGACTTTTGAAGTCCTGGCGGATGCCCAGGCTTCTGCCATTCTTCAGGAAATTGCAGATCCACAGGTAAATATGGAAAACATCAAGCTTCATAAAGCCCCTAAGATCGCAGTTTATTCCCCGAAAAACAAGCGTCCCTGGGATGATGCCGTCACTCTGGTACTGACCTATGCAGAAATTCCATATGATGTGCTTTACGATGAGGAGATTATGTCGGGTGTTCTTCCTTTGTACGACTGGCTTCATATGCATCATGAAGACTTCACAGGCCAATACGGAAAGTTCTGGTCTGCCTATAAAAATTATGCATGGTATCAGGAAGATGTACGTCTTCAGGAAGATATGGCTCATAAGCTGGGATTTACAAAAGTGTCGCAATTAAAACTTGCGGTTGCCAAAAAAATCCGGGATTTTACCGCAGGTGGAGGCTACCTGTTTGCCATGTGCTCAGCTCCTGACAGTTACGATATTGCACTGGCAGCCGAAAGCCTTGATATTTGTGATGTAATGTTCGATGGCGACCCGGCAGATCCTGATGCCCAGTCAAAGCTGGATTTCACAAAATGCTTTGCTTTTGAAAATTTCAGGATTTCGACAAATCCTTATGAATATTCAAAATCCAACATTGATGTTACATATTCCAGGCCTTCTAACCTGAATCAAAATAATGATCTGTTTACTTTATTTGATTTCTCAGCAAAATGGGATCCTGTTCCCACAATGCTTTGTCAGGATCATGAGCGTGTGATTCGAGGATTTATGGGGCAAACTACCGCCTTTAATGAAAAATATGTCAAGCCCAGCGTGATTATTATGGGTGAAAACAAATCCTTAAATGAAGCCCGCTACATTCATGGCGATTTCGGAAAAGGAACTTTTACCTTTTATGGCGGTCATGATCCCGAAGATTATCAACATCTTGTCGGAGACCCTCCTACCGATCTTAATCTATATCCAAATTCACCGGGGTACCGGTTGATTTTGAATAATGTTCTTTTCCCTGCTGCTAAAAAGCAGAAAAGAAAAACCTGAAAAATCTCTGAGAAACTAAGCTTTTTTCCTTTGATAGATAAGAAATGAAAAGGAAAAATCATTGGACGGGGAATCATGAATATCCTCGTGGGAAGCCAATATCCATTCCTTTTCTCCGATCTCCGGAAAAAACACATCTCCTTCAAAGCTTTTATGAATGCGAGTAATATAAAGGCGGTCAGCAAAAGGTAAAAATTGCCGGTAAATGGAAGCTCCGCCGATGACAAACGATTCCTCAGTTGATTCACAAAATTTTAAAGCTTCATCAATGGAAGACACAGTAATACATCCTTCAAACTTATCGGTCGGATTATCTGTTATGACAATATTTCTGCGATCTTTCAACGGACGATGAGGCAGTGATTCATAAGTCTTCTTACCCATAATCACGGTATGTCCCAGCGTAATCCGTTTAAACATTTTCATGTCTTCAGGAATATGCCAGAGAAGCTGATTGTTTTTTCCAATGGCCCAGTTTTCGGCAACAGCAACAATAATGGAGATCATACAATATTAAATTTTAAACGGATATATCTCCTTTTATATGAGGATGAGCTTGATATCCTTTAAGTTGAAAATCAGAATATGAAAAATCAAAGATGTTTTTAATTTCCGGGTTCAGAAGCATTTGAGGCAGAGGATAAGGTTCCCGGGTAAGCTGAAGTTTGACTTGTTCAATATGGTTCAGGTAGATATGAGCATCGCCCAGCGTATGGACAAATGTCCCTGGTTTCAGCCCGGTGACCTGAGCCATCATCATGGTGAGGAGAGCATAGGATGCAATATTAAAAGGTACGCCGATAAAAATATCACAACTTCGCTGGTACATCAGGCATGAAAGTTTACCATCGGCTACATAAAACTGAAAAAGAATATGGCATGGAGGCAGCGCCATTTTATCCAGTTCGCTTACATTCCAGGCACTTACGATATGTCTGCGTGAATCGGGATCATCCTTTATGGATTCAATTACCCGGCTTATCTGATCGATATGCTTTCCATCGGGAGCAGGCCAGGAGCGCCATTGATATCCGTAAATATGACCGAGGTCTCCGTTTTGATCCGCCCATTCATCCCAAATAGAGACTCCGTTATCATGCAAATATTTCACATTAGTGCTCCCTTTCAGAAACCATAATAACTCATGGATGATGGATTTCAGATGAAGTTTCTTTGTTGTAAGCAAAGGGAATCCTTCCCCGAGATCAAACCTCATCTGATATCCAAATACGCTGATGGTTCCTGTTCCGGTGCGGTCAGATTTCCGGTATCCGTTTTTCAGGACATGATCAAGGAGTTCAAGATATTGTTTCATTTTTTATAAAAGCATTCCAGCCAATATGGCAGATATATAAGATGCAAGAGTACCGCAAATCATGGCCTTTATCCCAAGCCTTGCAAGGTCTTTTCTTCGTCCGGGCGCCAGTTCTCCGATTCCTCCAAGCTGGATGGCAATCGAGCTGAAATTGGCAAAACCGCAAAGAGCGAAACTTGCAATGGCAACTGATTTTGGTGAAAGAACTTTGGCAACTATCATAGGGCTAAGGTCGGTATATGCGACGAATTCATTGATAACCATCTTAGTACCCATTAATCCGCCCACCGCATGAGCTTCCTGCCAGGGCACTCCCATACTCCAGGCAAAGATAGAAAAAACGGAACCCAGAATATCTTTTAAGCGAAGATGGTTAAGATCCAGGCCAATACCAGAAAGAGAAAGATGGGTGAGGGCAAGTAGTCGTCCTGAGAAACCCAGAATGGCATCGATCAGGGCAATCAGAGCAATAACACCGATCAGCATGGCGATTACATTGAGGGAAACCCGCATTCCGTCGCTGGCGCCATGAGATATGGCATCCATGAGATTGGAATGTGTTTTTTTTATTTCCAGCTTCACCCTGCCTTTGGTTTCCGATTCCTGGGTTTCCGGGATTACTATTTTAGAAATGACCAATGCTCCCGGTGCAGCCATCAAACTGGCAGCCAGCAGGTAGGATGCCGGAACTCCCATGGATATATATACTGCCATAACGCCCCCGGCAATACAAGCCATGGAACCACTCATGGAAGCCAGCAATTCAGACATAGTCATACTGCTCAGGTAAGGGCGGATAAGGATCTGGGCTTCGACCTGGCCAACGAAAGCACTGGCCACATTGGATAATGCTTCGCTCCCGCTGACACCCATTACCCAGTAAACAAATTTAGCAATCCATGAAACGATCCGCTGCATCAAGCCGATATGATAGCCGATGGCTACCAGTACACAGACGAAGATAATGGTCGGTATCAGAGTAAGGACAAAAATAAAAGCATTATTAGGTCCGAATATTTTTCCCATAGCGACTTTATCCGCAAATACGCCGAAGACGAAAAGGGCTCCCTGGTTCGCGAAATCAAGTAACCGGGTAATGATATAGCCAATCTTGGCAAAAATGACCTGTCCTGCAGGAACTTTCAGGATAAAAAAAGCAAGCGCAATCTGCAAAGCAAGTCCGGTAATGACAACCCGGTAATTGATCGATTTGCGGTTGTTCGACATAAGGAAAGCAATGCCCAGGATCAGGGCGAATCCTATCAATCCGATAAATCTACTCATAGAAAATAAATGAAAGCCTGGTTATGAAGTGTAAAACAAGGAATTTGTATATACAGAGGTTTTGAAGTCATCGGTTACTTAGTTCTGCGTTTGATCTCATCACGAATCTGAGATGCTTTTTCATATTCTTCATTTTCAACAGCAGCCTGAAGTATTTCTCTCAGTTCCTCCATGGAGTATTCTTGTAAAGAAAGGTCTTCCTGTTCCGAATCTTCCTCTTCGACCGGATTTTCTTCACCGGAAGGTTCATTTTCTTCTTCCATAAGAATCCCCGCAGCGGTCATGATGCTTTCAAACGTATAAATAGGACAATTGAAGCGAAGAGCCAATGCGATGGCATCCGAAGTTCTTGAATCAATCTGGAAATTATGTGAACCATCCGAGCAAACCAGAATTGCATAAAAAACTCCCTCACTGAATTTGTTGATGATCACTTCCGATAATCCGATATGAAAGGTTTCAGCAAAGGCTTTGAAAAGATCATGAGTCAAAGGCCTTGGTGGTTTTATCTTTTCAATGACAATAGCTATGGATTGGGCTTCAAATGCGCCAATAATAATAGGAAGACGTCTTTTCCCGCCTCGTTCGCCAAGTATCAGAGCATATGCTCCGCTTTGAGACTGACTGACTGACATGCCAAGAACATCCAGCTGGATTTTCTGCATCTCTATTTCTCTTTTGCTTTTGACAAACCTACAGGAATTTTCTTAAAAAGACAAGACATGTTCAAAAAAACAAACTCCAATTAAAAAAATGTTCATACTTTTGTAATCATTCTAAATAAATTGATTTCTCTATGAAAAAAATTGGTATGCTGCTCGCAGCATTTTTATTGCCTTTGTCCATGTTTGCCAGTGAAGCAGACTTAAAAATCCCTGCGCTGAACACAGACCAGAATCATCTTTTACTGTTCGGGTTTCTGATCTGTATATTAGGGATGCTTTTTGGACTTTATCAGTTTAGAAAAGTGCGTAACATTAAAGCGCACAAATCGATGTTGGATGTTGCTTCGACGATCTTTGAAACCTGTAAAACTTACCTGATTCAGCAAGGGAAGTTCCTGATCATTCTGTTTTTAATAATTGGTACCTGTATTGCTTTTTATTTTGGTGTGTTACAGGAAAACGGTATCGGAGGCGTACTTCTGATCCTTTCCTGGACAGTAATAGGTATCCTGGGATCATACGGCGTGGCATGGTTCGGAATCCGGATGAATACGCTCGCCAACAGCCGTATGGCTTTTACTTCCCTCGAAAGAAAGCCTATTAAACTGTTAAATATACCTTTAAATGCAGGAATGAGTATCGGTGTCATGCTGGTTTGTGTTGAACTGATCATGATGCTGATCATTCTTTTGTTTGTTCCCCGTGAACTGGCAGGTGCCAGCTTTATTGGATTCGCTATTGGTGAATCACTCGGCGCCAGTGCACTGCGTATTGCCGGAGGTATCTTTACGAAAATTGCTGATATCGGTTCCGACCTGATGAAGGTTGTTTTCAAAATCAAGGAAGACGACCCGAGGAATCCCGGAGTTATCGCCGATTGTACCGGAGATAATGCAGGTGATAGCGTCGGACCTACAGCTGATGGTTTTGAAACATACGGAGTAACCGGTGTTGCACTGGTTAGCTTTATCGTTCTTGCCGTTGGTTTTATCCCCGGAATGGATGAAGCCACACGTATCCTTTACCAGACAACTCTTCTGACCTGGATCTTTGTCATGCGTATTTTGCTTGTTATTACTTCCATTGGAGCATTTTACATCAATAAATACATCAGCAAATTGATTTATGGGAAGAAAGACGAGATTGATTTTGAACGTCCTTTGACCAACCTGGTGTGGATATCTTCCATTCTTGCCATCATGGCAACTTTTCTTGCAAGTTATTTCATGCTTCAACCGCTTGGAGGAACCCTTTGGATAACACTTTCCGTAATTATCAGTTGCGGTACCCTGGGTGCTGCTTTGATCCCGGAATTCACCAAGATCTTTACAAGTCCTAAATCCACACATGTTAAAGAAATTGTAACAGCTTCCCGTGAAGGCGGTCCCTCACTGAATATCCTTTCTGGTTTGGTAAGCGGTAATTTCAGCGCCTTCTGGCAGGGTATGGTATTTCTCGTTCTGATGTTCATTGCCTATATCGCCAGTACGAATGGATTAAGTGCATTTATGAACTATCCATCCATTTTTGCATTCGGTCTTGTTGCTTTTGGATTTTTAGGAATGGGCCCTGTGACAATTGCTGTCGACAGTTACGGACCTGTCACGGATAATGCACAGTCGGTTTATGAACTTTCTCTTATCGAAGAACATAAAGATGAAGTTTCTACCGAAATCGAAAAGGATTTTGGGTTCAAACCTGATTTTGAAAAAGCGAAACATTACCTGGAAGCCAATGATGGTGCAGGAAACACATTTAAAGCAACTGCCAAACCGGTTCTGATCGGAACGGCTGTTGTTGGAGCAACCACCATGATCTTTTCACTGATTCTGGTCATTCAGAATAAATTCGGAATTCATCCGGAAGAAATCCTTAATGTTCTGAATCCTTTCACGATTTTTGGATTCCTGACCGGTGGTGCCGTTATTTACTGGTTTTCCGGAGCTTCTATCCAGGCAGTCTCTACAGGTGCTTATCGTGCGGTTGAGTATATTAAGAAAAACATCCATCTGGATGAAAATGCAGAAAAAAAGGCTTCAACGGAAAAATCCAAAGAAGTTGTTAAAATCTGCACACAATATGCCCAGAAGGGTATGTTTAATATTTTCATTGCCATCTTTTCCTTTGCAATTGCAATTGCTTTCTTCTCCGGTTACAGGGATATGGCCTCTCCGGAACCCAGCGTAAAATTTGCAGCTGCATCTTTCTTTGTGTCGTACCTGATTTCAATCGCATTCTTTGGGCTGTTCCAGGCTATCTTTATGGCAAATGCCGGTGGCGCTTGGGATAATGCAAAGAAAGTGGTTGAAGTCGATCTCGATGAAAAAGGAACGGATCTTCATGCAGCTACTGTCATCGGTGATACTGTGGGTGATCCTTTTAAAGATACCTCCTCGGTCTCGCTGAATCCGATTATCAAGTTCACCACACTTTTCGGAATGCTGGCCATGGAAATCGCCATTTCAGAAAATTTCTATTATATGGCTCCGTATATCGGCATTGTTTTCTTTGCTGTTGCCTTATACTTTATTTACCGTTCATTCTATAAGATGCGGATTGGAAAATCAAAATGATCTTTCTGATAGGTCATTAAACCAATAAAAGAGGGTGTTTCAAAAGCAGGGACACCCTCTTTTAATTTTAATTAATTATTACCTTTGTCTGCAACGAACAAAAAATAAAACTATAGAAATCCATGATCACTAACAATTTTGCAAGAAGGCATAACGGCCCTTCAGGCGAACAAGTCAAACAGATGCTCTCCAAAATAGGAGTCGGATCGGTTGACCAGCTTATTGACGAAACAGTTCCTGCTGCGATACGGTTAAAAAAACCGCTGAATCTCCCCGAAGGGATTAATGAATATCAATATCTGAACCACCTGAAAGCCATTGGCTCCAAGAATAAAATATACAGGACTTTTATCGGGTTGGGTTACTACAACACCATCACCCCCTCTGTCATTCTCCGCAATATTCTTGAGAACCCGGGATGGTATACATCCTATACTCCTTATCAGGCAGAAATTTCTCAGGGCCGTTTGGAAGCTCTTTTAAACTTCCAGACCATGGTGTCAGATCTTACCGGAATGCCTATTGCCAATGCTTCTTTACTTGACGAAGGCACAGCCGCCGCAGAAGCTATGATCATGCTTTTCAACTCCCGTTACCGGGAAGCTGTAAAACGCGAAGCCAACGAATTCTTCGTATCTGTTGACCTTTTCCCTCAAAGCATCGATGTACTGAAAACCCGTTCAGCTCCCTTAGGAATCAAGCTCGTTTTCGGCAAACATGATGAATTTACTTTCACAGATAAGGTTTTTGGAGCTGTTGTTCAGTACCCGAACCAATTTGGCGCCATTTATGATTATCGTTCGTTTGTGGAAAACGCACATGCAGCAGGTGTTACTGTCGCAGTTGCAGCTGATTTGCTTAGCCTGTCCCTTTTGACCCCTCCGGGAGAATGGGGCGCTGATATTGTTTTCGGATCAACCCAGCGAATGGGTATTCCCATGGGATATGGGGGCCCTCACGCAGCTTATTTTGCAACACGGGATGAACTAAAACGCCATATGCCGGGCCGTATCATCGGCATTTCGGTAGATGCCAACGGAAACCGTGCTCTCCGCATGGCCCTTCAAACTCGTGAACAACACATCAAAAGAGAAAGAGCCACTTCAAATATCTGTACTTCCCAGGTCCTTCTTGCCATCATGGCCGGAATGTACGCTGTGTGGCACGGACCGGAAGGAATCCGGAAAATCGCCCGCAACATCAATATCCTTGCAGGCGTTTTAGCCAATGAGCTTCACAAATACGGATACCGCCAGCTTAACCCGTACTTCTTTGATACTCTGACTATCCGTCTTCCGGAAAGCATTTCTGTAAAGAACATTAAGCAACCGGCTCTTAAAAATAAAATGAATTTCCGGTACATCGATGCCAAAACGGTTGGTATCAGCATAGATGAAACCACTACTCTGGAAGAAGTCAACCAGATCCTTTCCATCTTTGCCAACGCCATCCTGGAACCGTTTACTCCCTTTGTATGCAGCCCCACCGAATGCAATAAGATAGATACTTTCCCTCAAAATCTTCACCGTACTTCTACTTATCTCAAGCAAAAAGTGTTTAACACATACTACTCGGAAACCGAGATGATGCGTTACATTAAAAAACTTGAAAACAAAGATCTTTCTCTGAACCGATCAATGATTCCTTTGGGATCCTGTACCATGAAACTGAATGCAGCAGCTGAATTATTCTCCCTCAGCTGGCCTGAATTCGGCGCCATTCATCCTTTTGTTCCGCGTAACCAGGCAGAAGGATATCATTTCATGATCGGGGAACTGGAAAAGTACCTTTGTGAAATCACAGGATTTGCAGCGGTTTCATTTATGCCGAATTCAGGAGCTGCCGGAGAATATTCCGGTTTGATGGTGATTCGTAAATATCACCAGAGTCGTGGTGAAGAACATCGTAACATCTGCCTTATCCCTGCATCCGCTCACGGTACCAATCCTGCCAGCTCAGCTATGGCCGGCTTTAAAGTTGTTGTCGTAAAATGCGATGACAAAGGGAATATTGACCTTGCCGATTTACAGGAAAAAGCTGTTCAGTACAAAGATAATCTTGCCGCCCTGATGGTGACATATCCTTCCACGCATGGTGTTTTTGAAGAAGGGATCCTGGATATTGTCCGTATCATTCATGAAAACGGAGGACAGGTATATATGGACGGTGCCAATATGAATGCCCAGGTTGGACTGACCAATCCGGGAATCATTGGTGCGGATATCTGCCATCTGAATCTGCACAAAACCTTTGCCATTCCTCACGGTGGCGGTGGCCCCGGAGTTGGTCCTATTGCTGCCTCCAAACATCTTGCACCATTCCTGCCACGTCACGTATTTGTCAAAACCGGTGGTGAAGAAGGTATCACTGCAGTTTCTTCCGGACCTTTCGGAAGCGCTTCCGTTCTCCCTCTCTCCTACGGCTATATCAAAATGATGGGAGGCGAAGGGCTGAAAGAAGCAACCTGCTTTGCTATCCTGAATGCCAACTATCTGAAAGCATGTCTTGAACCGTATTTCCCAATTCTTTACACCGGGATTAAAGGACATTGCGCTCATGAAATGATTCTTGATTGCAATGCTATCGCCAAAGAAACCGGCATCCAGGCAGGTGATATTGCAAAACGGCTTATGGATTATGGTTTCCATGCGCCTACCGTTGCTTTTCCGGTACACAATACCCTAATGGTCGAACCTACCGAAAGCGAACCCTTTTCCGAATTGAACCGGTTTGTTGAAGCAATGGCTTCCATCCGGAATGAAATTCAGGAAATTGCCGACGGTAAAGCTGATCCTAAAAACAATGTGATCCTGAATGCTCCCCATACAGCAGTAATGATTGCATCTGACGATTGGAATAAACCTTATTCCCGTATGAAAGCCGCTTACCCGGTAGCCAGCCTGAAAGAAGACAAATATTGGCCAACGGTAACAAAAATCGATGATGCTTACGGCGACCGTAACCTTGTCGCAAAATGCGAGGATTAAAAATCACAATTTCATAACAAAAGCGGCGAATTACGATAAGTTTTTCGCCGCTTTTC
This sequence comes from Bacteroidota bacterium, assembly GCA_030706225.1. Lineage (GTDB taxonomy): Bacteria > Bacteroidota > Bacteroidia > Bacteroidales > FEN-979 > JAUZOW01. The sequence goes on from JAUZOW010000054.1 coordinate 14,335, forward strand.
AGTTAACAGACATCAGAAAAAAATCACCATAAATCCCGCACTGAAATTTTATGATGAAAAATATCCTGGCCTCTTTTTATCTTAAAATCCAATATCGTTCCGACAGGAGAGTGTTCGATGAAATCAATCTCCTGTTCTGTCATCCTTTCTGTCAGATTCCCGTTTATTTCAATTACGGAATCTCCTAACCTGATTTCTGAATTTGAAATGAGAGATGGATCGTAAATCGACGTAACAATGTATGATTCACTTTCTGTCCTTCTACTAAGATTCAGGCCCAGATTGGAGTTAATACCGGGAGAAGAATAATCACTTCCCGGCTGTAAATAAAATTGTTTATTCCTGTAATCGAGGATAATAACAAATTTTTTAAAAAATTCGTTACCTAAAAGTCCGATTTGTTTTGGAGCGTTTGTCTTAAAATTTAAGAGATTGATCTTAACATTTTTAAATCTCATCGAATCCAATAATGTGATTTGATTGGCAATCAGGACTTCACTCAATACAGTATCTTTCCCATTGATTGAAAGTCCTTTTATTTTGCGGGTTTTCAAATCAGAATGGATTGCAGCAGCTACCAACGGATGGATTTTGTATAAATATAAAAAACCCGGAGCTCCAAAATCCAGAATAAATTCTCCATTCATTTTAACAGAATGATTTGCAACTTCATCAATATTTATTCCTGATGAAACAGTAAAATAAGAATACTGGTCACCCAGTAAAGGAAAAACTGAAAAATGGCTTTTCAGATTATTCAGAGTATCTTGTGAGATCATTCTGAAATAGCGATGTTGCATATCCATTAAGACAATTTTATTATTAAAAAGCAAATAGACAGGGAAAATACCATCCACATTGAGGGATGATTTCCTTAAATCGGCAACCATTAAAACACCTGAAAAATTCTGTTTTTCAGCAAATGCATTTATACTTATTATCCCTGATATTTTTTGACTTTGCTTGATTATGCCACTGGGTGTTCCTATGGCCGAATGTGCAGGTTTTAATTGTAAATGAAGCTTGTTTTTATTTTTTGCAATAAACGTGCTGTCAAATGAAGGGTATTGAGCTCCGGTATCTAAAAGCAATGACAATTCGACAGAATCATTCATTATTGCCCTTATAACGATATGCTTGCCTATCATTTGAAAGGGAAAAGTATCTTTCGAAAAAGCAACTTTCTCCTCTGAAAAGTTCCCGGTCTTTGAAGGATCATTAAATGGAGTACTCTTTGTGTATCCGGTAATGATCACAATCAAAAAAAGAGTCAAGAAATATTTCATGATGTTTTGTTATTAATATCCACTAAAATTCTATGTTAAATGTAGTTATAAAAAACGAAGGTTCTCATGAAAAAATTAACATAA
>JAUZOW010000055.1 GCA_030706225.1 Bacteroidota bacterium
ACGCCAATCTATTACTCTTTGTACCAGTTTAACCACTTTGTGTGCCGGAAACGAATAATCTACTTCAATGGCGAGTGCTTCGCATTTATAGTCATCAAGGATATTAAGGGTTCTGAATTTTCTTACATTTTCTAAGCGATCTTCCATAAGTCTATGCTTCAGTTAAGGTTTGAACGAACAGGCTGTAACAGCGTTTTTTTTCGGGATTAGGTATTCTAAATTTCATCTTTTTTCTGCGGGCCATTCCCGGCTTGAGTTCCCGGCATATATTCAGGATGTTCTTGCCTGCATCATGTTCCTTGAGCAATTGCGTGATCTGGCTTTCGGTAAATTTTGATTCCTTCATACTACAAGTGTAAAATTTGACATTTATGCCTATTTTTGACTTGTAAAATTTTTAGGGTTATTTACACCTCAGGTATTCAGACATAGTGCTGGTAGATGATTTATTGGTAATACAGGCTGAAAACAGGAAGGCCAATAAACTTATCGGTAAAAAACGATTAAAGAAAAGAATAGACGAATTAAAAGAGTTACCGTTCACAACACAATAGGTACGGGGTTCACACACTTCAAACGATTGGCCGGAATAGATGAGAAAAAGTGTTTTAAGGAACTTCGAAAAACCTAAATGAACGAATCAGAAAACCAATTTGGCCGGGAGTTCACCACGCCACCTCGATTCCTTACCTCGGGGAACTCCTAAAAATGAAGAAAGTCCTGCGATGCAAGACTTTCTATGGTAGCGTGGACGAGAGTTGAACTCGTGACCTCCGGGTTATGAATCCGACGCTCTAACCGACTGAGCTACCACGCCAGGAATTTGAGAGCGCAAAGATAAAAAATTCTTTTTAATTCGCCTTACCCGGTTTTTCACTTTTACTGGAAAGTAGCTTCGATTCTTTTAAAGAAAATGAAAGAATCAGTCCTATCATCATCATTCCGAAGAGAATAAGAAGGGGAAGCGTCATAGAGCCGTTTTGAGGAGATTTCATAAGATCCATCCCAAAAATAAATAGTATACCGGATATCTGACCCACCATCAGGAGCAAGCCATTGGAAGTACCTTCCGGCGCAGGATTTGCAATCTCGGCACCATACTGAAATCCAATAGGTCCGGAACTCAGCAGGAAAAAACCCATAGCAAAACCTGAGAGAAGCAACAACCCATAGGATGTAGCAAAAGTAATCCCCAACATACCCAAAGAGGAACCGCCCAATGCGATCCAGATGAATGGAATCCGTTTGTGATAACGATCAGAAAGCCATGACATGATCACAGCTCCGATGAGTCCGCCGAATATCATAAGTCCCCCCATAACCCCAGCCTGAGATATTGAAAAATTTCTTGGTCTGACAATATCTTCAATCCATGTGGCGACACAATTGAAAACACCCAATCCTACAAAGAAAATCAGAAGCAGGATGATAAATTGCTTCATTCTGAGAATATCTTTCATTCCGTCGAAAACCAGCGACCGTTTTTCCTGTCCCGGCAGGCATGCCGGCGTGGGCGGATGTTCCCTGGCAAGAATAAGGAAAAGCACCATGATAACTACGGATACGACTCCATAAATCATCAGCATATTTCCCATTCCCGAATGGATCATCAGATATGGAGTCAGAACCATAGCTACCAGGTTCCCAAGATATATGGACATGGTACCCAAACCTGCTGCCGTAGCTCTTTCCCGGAGTGGGAACCAACGAGCTACAATCATTGTCAAAGCATTCATAATGAACGGTTGAGCAATTGCAAGTCCTGTTTGAGCAATGAAAACCATCGTTAAATCAGAGGCATAAATACCCCGCATCAACCCGAAAATTCCGGTAAGAACAGCTCCTGTACCCACTGCAACCCGGAACCCGTATGTATCAATCAGCCAGGAAGCTGGGATTGAAACAAAAATATAAACAACCATAAAGATCATGGAGAGAAGCCCGATGATCAGATCGGAGACTTTATAAAAAGCGGCAGCCGGACCTGTAATCGGCGCAAAAGTGATCCACATAACCTGGTTAATAGCTACAACAAGCATAAAAACCCCCAGGATCACCCACCGGTATGAATATACCCGGATGTTATCTTGTTCCATGGCAGAAGTGTTAAGTTTGGGGAAATGTCAGTTTCTTACAATAATACGATTTTTTCTCTTCCGATCTATTTCCGGTTCATAAACACAATGGTCAATGTTCGTACCTTTGTAAGAACATTGATTCGCGAAAACGTGAATGGCTCTAAGAATATACAAACTCCTGAGGAAAAATTGAAAATCATTCTTTCGTCAGAAAATATCCGGGGAAAGGAAGATCTGGTAAAAAATGCATTCGACCAGGCATGTTCTTTTTTCCAGAAAATAAAAGAGCCCGATAGGATATTTCCCCTGCTGGGGATTTCAAATATTGTGATCGAAGAGCTGAATCTTGGAGCTGAACCTGTGGCAGCCATTTTCCTGGAAAATTTTACCGGTAAATCTGATTTTGAGGAAGCCCGGTTCCGGCAGGAATGGGGAACCGAGATCATGGAGATCATCCTGGGATTGCAAAAGATCAACCGTTTGGATACGAACAAATACAGTTCCAATGCGGAAAATTTCATTAAGCTTCTTTTAACGCTTTCTGACGACATTCGCGTCATTCTCATCCATCTTGCAGAACGGCTTTATAATCTACGTCACATCGAAGAATACCCGCACGAAAAGCAACACCTTTACGTTGGTGAATCCTCGTTCCTCCTCATTCCCATCACACACAGGATAGGTTTATATCGCATCAAGACCGAAATGGAAGACCGTGTCATGCGATTTAATGAACCGGAAACCTACCAGCTTCTTGCCCAGAAACTTCGTGAAACAGAAAGAGATCGCGATCGTTATGCAAAGGAATTTATCCGCCCACTTTATATGATTCTGCAGGAAAATGGCTTTGATTGCGAAATACAGAGTCGTGTAAAATCCATCCCTTCGATTTGCCGGAAAATGAAGGTGCAGAAAGTCGAGTTTGATCAAGTGTATGATCTCTTTGCAATCCGGATCATTTTAAACAACACGCTGGAAAGCGAAAAAGCCGACTGCTGGAAAGTGTATTCCCTGGTGACTGAAATCTACACTCCGAATCCCAGACGGTTGCGCGACTGGATTTCATTTCCCAAGTCAACAGGATATGAATCTCTCCATACCACAGTAATCGGGCCGGAAGGGCGCTGGGTAGAAGTACAGATCCGTACCCGCCGTATGGATGAAATCGCAGAAAAAAGCTTTGCCGCTCACTGGAAATACAAAGAAGGGAAAAAGAGCACATCAAATCCGGAATTTTTTGCTGCTATCCGCGATATGCTTGAGAAATCCGGCACAGGTTCCGGTGAAAAGCAAGTCAGCCGTGAAAAAAGAGGATTATATACCGATGAGATCTTTATATTCACCCCTAAAGGAGACCTGAAAAAGCTAAAAAAAGGAGAAACCGTTCTGGATTTTGCCTTTGATATCCATTCAGAAGTCGGCATCACATGTACCGGAGCTATAGTCAACGGGATCATGGTTCCTCTCAAGCATCCGTTGAATAATGGAGATACAGTAAAGATCCTTACTTCCAAAAACCAGAAGCCCAGTAAAGACTGGGTCGATTACGTAAAAAGTCCTCGTAACCTGGCACGAATCCGGCATCTCCTGAAAATGGAAATCTATAAGGAATCGGAATTCGGTAAGGAGATCATCCGGAATAAAGTTCTCCAAATCGGTATGGAATTCACAGATCCCAACATCAACAAGTTGATTTCCTACTTTGGATGTGAAAACATCCTGGATCTCTATCAGAAATTCGGAGAAGGAAGACTGGATCCGATCAAGATCAAAAAAGCGCTCACAGCACCCGGGCCACCTCAGCCTGCTGCTGCCGAAACCCGCGAAGAATTTACTCCCCGGCAAATTACTGAAGTCGCCACAGGGAAAGAAGATTTTATTGTCATTGACCGGAATATCCATTCCATTCATTACGAATTCGCCAAATGCTGCAATCCGGTTCCCGGTGATAAAATATTTGCATTTGTCAGTGTTTCCCAGGGAATCCGCATTCATAAAACCAATTGCCGGAATGCTCATCAGCTTATTACCCGTTATCCTTACCGGATAATGGAAGCACGGTGGAGAGAACAAAAACCCGATAAATAATCACTTACTCTGGCATTATGGAAAACCACGATCATACAAACACCCAAATCAGAAACGGACTTTCCAGAGCATTTCTGGCCGGAATTATTTTGAACGCATTGTTCGTCGTTGTAGAAATTATTGCCGGGCTTTCTGTCAGTTCTCTTGCCTTGCTTACAGATGCAGGTCACAACCTGGGAGATGTTGCATCCCTTGCCCTGGCATTCCTGGCTTACCGGCTTGCAAAAATTCATTCTACCGAAACATATTCATACGGTTTCCAGAAGTCAACTATCCTGGTTGCTCTTCTTAATGCCGTGATTCTTCTTATTGCCATTGGCGGTATCGGAGTAGAAGCAGTCCGCCGACTCCTTAATCCGCATCCTATGGAAGGACTTCCCATTGCCCTGGTTGCCGCTGCCGGAATTGTTATAAATACTGCCACTGCTTTGTTCTTTTACAGAGAACGGAAGAAAGATTTGAACATAAAAGGCGCGTACCTTCACATGATGGCTGATGCAGGGGTTTCACTGGGAGTTGTCATTGCCGGATTGCTGATCATAATCACCCATTTTTACTGGCTCGACAGCCTGATCAGCTTTGCAGTGATTATTGTGATCTTTATCAGTACGTGGAGTTTACTGAGAGATACGGTCCGGCTTAGCCTGGACGGGACCCCTCGAAATATAAATCCGGAAAGGATCCGGAAAGCAGTGCTGGAAACCCCTGGTGTGAATAATATCCATCACATTCACATATGGGCGATCAGCACTACCAAAAATGCAATGACGGCTCACCTGGTCATTGACGATCCTGCCTCTGCAGAAGAGATAAAGAACAAAGTAAAAATCTTACTGAAAGAGCAAAACATTCATCATTGTACCCTGGAAACGGAGTCGGGAAGCAATGAACAATGCGAAGAATGTTAATGATAAGCTAATGGCAGGAACGGAGCCATGAATCCAGTGAACGGTGTTTCAGTATCCCGGTAAATTGAAGACTGTCAGCTTTCATGCAATACTGGTCAAAATCCACTGAATCATCTGTATATTCAACAGAAAAGACAGCTTTTTTTTGTTCTATATAAGGTTGAAAAAAATCACATTCGCCGTATATAAAGCAATCTTCTACCAATGCCCATTGATAAAACGAAAAAAGATCTCCGGCCAGCATAGATGCGTTCTTCTGGCCAATGGAAAGTCCTCTGTTATGAGCTTCATCCGCCAGCCATTTGGCAAATACCAGTTCCTCTTTCTGGGTAATGGCAAAACCGGTCAGATTTTCATATCCGTCGATATTATCTGCTTCAACCGCGTCAAATCCTTTTGATTTTACCATATCCAGCCGGGCTTTCAGAACAGGAGCCAGTTTGCTGATCTGATGTATATCCAGCCATTTTTCTCCCGGCCATCCCTCCACTACATTTCCAATCACCTCTTTCGGGAACAAAGCTGTATCCGGCCGCCAGTTTTCATAGGTTCCCACTGAAATATACCCGATGACCTTCTTCCCCATCTTATGCAACCGTGCAACCAATTCTGGTGTGGCTTCAAAAGCATCAATATCAAAAACACGAGCCGTTACGGTCGTATCCACAGTTCCAGAAAGTTGGTACTGGAAAGAGGTTTGTGGTAAAGGAGTCCAGTAAAGATCTGCATCCACAGCGTTTTCTTTCTTATCCTCACAGGAGACAATAAAAAAGAATAGCAATAACAAGAAACCGATCCGGCTGATCTTCCACATTGATTTTTTATGGTTTGGTTAAGTAAATGTAACATTTTCTGCTGATTTTTGTTTTAACTTGCATTCAATATTCTAAAACATCACTTTTCCCTTTACAAAAATCATCCTGATGAGTTCAAGCCCTGAATTTAAAAAAAGCCTGAACCTGTTCGATTCAACCGCGATTGTCGCGGGTTCCATGATTGGTTCGGGAATCTTTATTGTTAGTGCTGACATCGCCCGGCAGGTGGGTTCACCCGGCTGGCTGATAATAGTCTGGATCGTATCCGGCATTATGACAACCTTTGCTGCACTAAGCTACGGTGAACTGGCCGGAATGTTTCCCCATGCAGGTGGACAGTATGTTTACCTGAAAGAAGCCTATAATCCTATGGTGGGATTTCTTTACGGGTGGACTTTATTTCTTGTCATTCAGACAGGTACTATTGCTGCAGTAGGAATGGCATTTGCAAAATTCCTGGGAGTTATGATCCCCTCCATATCCGAATCGGTAATCTGGTTTCATTTCCACTTTCTGAAATTCGGACCAGCCCAGATCGTAGCAATCCTTTCCATTGTCTTTCTTTCCTGGGTTAACACCCGTGGAATCAATGCCGGGAAAAGCATCCAGAATGCATTTACCAGTGGAAAAGTCTTTTTATTGCTTATGTTCATCATCGTTGGCCTGGCTTTTGCCTCCAATTCGGGTGCCATCCATATCAACAGGCAAATCTTCTGGGAACCTTCACAGGTAAAAAACGGTATCAATTACCCTATCGGAGGTTTCGCACTGATCGCAGCCATCGGAATGGCTATGGTGGGATCTCTTTTTTCATCAGATGCATGGAATAACATTACATTTACCGCTGCCGAAGTGATCAATCCCCGGAAAAATATTCCTTTAAGCCTGTTCTTCGGAACTTTCATCGTTACGGTTATGTATCTTCTGGCCAATGTGGTCTATATTACAGCATTGCCATTAAGAGGAGATCCTGCCGGGCAAAGCGTGATTGAACGCGGAATGCAGTTTGCCCTGAATGACCGGTTGGGTACTGCCTCTTTTTCAGGGATTCTGGGTAATTATGCTGTAATCGTCATGGCAATTTTTATCGTTATTTCGACCTTTGGATGTAATAACGGACTGATTCTTTCCGGAGCCAGGGTTTATTACGCCATGGCAGCCGATCGTCTTTTCTTCCGCAGAACCGGCAACCTGAATAAAAAAGGAGTGCCGGCAAACGGACTTCTCATCCAATGTATCTGGGCAAGTCTTTTATGCCTCTCCGGTACTTATTCACAACTTCTCGATTATGTCGTTTTTGCCGTACTGATCTTTTATGTTCTGACGATCATCGGACTTTTTATTCTGAGGAAAAAGAAACCTGACATGGAAAGAACTTACAAAGCATTTGGTTACCCAGTCATACCATTGTCCTATATTCTGATGGCGATGACTGTAATGTTCATCCTGCTTATTTTCAAGCCCGATTATACATGGCCCGGACTCATTGTTGTACTTTTAGGTATTCCGGTATATTATCTTTATAACCGGAAAAATATTAAACAAAGAAGAAAGTTAAAAAAAAGTGCTGCCTCGATGGAGTAAAATACTGTTGGTATTTTTTTGTTTTTTCTCCGGAAGTAATTTTCTGAAAGCCCAGTGTTATTCAGGAAATAAAGCTTTTGGTCCGGGTGAAAAGATTTCCTATGAAGCCTACTATAACTGGGGTCCAATCTGGGTAAATGCAGGGAAAATAATCTTTTCGGTCGAATCCGGAACTCATCTTGGAAAATCCTGCTGGCATCTGAAAAGTTCAGGAAAAACCTATCCTTCTTATGATATCTTCTTTAAAGTAGCCGATTATTATGATTCCTGGATTGACCCTGAAAATTTTACCTCATACGGTTTCCAGCGATACATAAACGAAGGTGACTATAAACTGGTAAACACAATCCGGTTTGATCACCCGAAAGAGCTTGTTTTTTCAAATACCAAAACCAATAATAATCCTGTCCGCTATGACACGTTGCATCCGGGTAAGTGTGTCTTTGATATGCTGACATCCGTCTATCTGACACGAACCCTTGATCTTGGAAGTATCAAACCGGAAGTAAAGGTTCCGATTCATGTGATTATTGATGACAGCGTCTATTCTATCTATATCCGTTCACTGGGGAAAGAAATCGTCACGGACCGGAAAGGACAGAAGTACCGCTGTATTAAATTTGCTGCAAAGATGGTCCAGGGAACGATTTTCCGGGGTGATGAAGATGCTTTAATTTGGGTAACGGATGACGAAAATAAAATCCCGGTATATATCGAAGCTAAAATTATAATTGGGACAGTAAAAGCTTACCTCATTGGAATGGAGGGGATGCGGAACCCGGTGAAAGCGCTGATAAAATAGATTCCTGAAAGAAGGCCAGACAATGAATTGAAGTGTTTAAAATATCTGCCGACTGATAATTTTTATTTACTTTTGAAAGAATCAAAAAAGACCTAAATGAAAAAGATCCTTTTCGTCATCCTGATTGCAGGAATTGCCGGGTTTTATGGCTGTTGCCCGAAAGAAAAAAAGTTAGCTCAAGGTGAAAAGCAGTTAATTGAGAAAAAAGAGCTGAAGCTGAAAAGCGACATTATGACTCCGGAAGTTTTATGGTCATTTGGCCGTATCAGCGAAGTTGTAGTCTCTCCGGATCATTCCACTCTTTTATATGGTGTCACCTATTATGATATTCCTCAAAACAAAGGTAACCGGGAACTCTATACTATGAGTATTGATGGGAAAAACAAGAAAAAGATTACGGAAACTCCATCCAGCGAATATTCCGCACTCTGGCGGCCTGATGGCAAAAAAATCGGGTTCCTTTATCCGGCTTCCGGCACCATGCAAATTTGGGAAATGAACCCGGATGGAAGAAACCGGACGCAAATCTCGAATTCCGATGGTGATATTACCGGATTCAAATATTCTCCCGATGGAAAGAAAATCCTTTATACGAAAGAAGTTTCAGTCGACAAAAAAGTAAAAGATATATACTCCGACCTGCCTCTTGCATCCGGTCGCATTATTACCGATATGATGTATCGACATTGGGATTCATGGGTGGATACGTATACTCATATATTCATTGCAGATTACGATGGAAACAAAATCTCCAATGACATTGACATCCTGAAAGACGAGCCATACGAATCCCCATTAAAGCCTTTCGGGGGACTGGAGCAGATCAACTGGAGCCCCGACAGCAAAACCGTTGCTTATACCTGCAGGAAAAAGAAAGGAAAAGAATATGCCATTTCCACAAATTCCGATATTTATCTCTATGATCTTGCTTCAAAAAAAGCCACCAATCTAACCGAAGGGATGATGGGATACGATGTAGCTCCCACCTATTCGCCCGACGGTAAAAAAATCGCATGGCAAAGTATGGAACGCGATGGCTATGAATCGGATAAGAACCGTCTTTTTATTTATGATCTGGGTACAAAAGCCAAAACCGATTTCACGAAAAATTTTGACCAGAATGTTGATTCATACGAATGGAGTAAAGACAGCAAATCCATTTATTTCATTTCCGACTGGCATGCTACCGATGAAATCTATCAGCTGACAATTATTGACAATAAGATTTCCAAACTGACACAAGGTGTACATGATTACACTTCCGTTACAGAAGCCGGTGACAAACTGATCGCCACAATGGTATCCATGTCAAATCCTGCAGAAATCTATTCTGTTGACCCCAAAACCGGTAAAGAAACGGAACTCTCCTTTGAGAACAAGGATCTGATGAATCAACTCTCCTTTGGAAAGGTTTCAAGCCGTTGGATCAAGACTACGGATAACAAGCAAATGCTTGTCTGGGTCATTTATCCACCTCATTTTGACTCTACAAAATCCTATCCCACTCTGCTATATTGCGAAGGTGGTCCGCAAAGCACGGTCAGCCAGTTCTGGTCATATCGCTGGAACTTTCAGATGATGGCTGCCAACGGATACATCATTGTCGCCCCGAACCGCCGCGGATTACCCGGATTCGGGCAAGCCTGGAATGAAGAGATCAGCGGAGATTACGGTGGACAGAATATGAAAGATTATCTTACAGCCATTGATGTAATGTGTAAAGAAAAATATGTAAACAAGAACGAACTGGGTTGCGTAGGTGCCAGCTACGGCGGCTTCTCTGTATATTGGCTTGCCGGGCATCATAACAAGAGATTCAAAGCATTCATTGCCCATGATGGAATGTTCAATCTCGAAAGCCAGTATCTGGAAACCGAAGAAATGTGGTTTGTCAACTGGGATCTTGGTGGTCCGTACTGGGATAAAAACAATAAAATCGCCCAGCGTTCATATGAAAATTCTCCACATAAATTTGTTCAGAACTGGGACACTCCCATTCTTGTTGTACACAGTGAACTTGATTACAGAATTCCGGTGACACAGGGAATGCAGGCTTTCGATGCCGCTATCATGAGAAATGTTCCTGCTGAATTTCTTTATTTCCCGGATGAAAATCATTGGGTGTTAAAACCCCAGAACGGTATTCTCTGGCAACGCACATTCTTTGCATGGCTGGATAAATGGTTGAAGAAATAGTGTTTATAATATCATAAATGTCAATAGATCAAAAAACTTTAATTAATGCCGCAAATATTCTCCGGAGTTCCCGGTTTACAACTGCTCATACAGGAGCCGGGATCTCCGTGGAAAGCGGAATACCTCCTTTTCGCGGGGAAGGAGGCTTATGGGATCGCTACGATTCCCGTCTTCTCGAGATTGATTACTTCATGGAGAATCCCGCAAAAAGCTGGAAAACCATAAAAGAGATCTTTTACGATCATTTTGGAAAGGCAAAACCCAATCCGGCTCATCTTGTACTGGCTGAGATGGAAAGAAAAGGAATGCTGGGAAGGATTATTACCCAGAACATCGATAACCTGCATCAGAAAGCCGGAAGCCATAATGTTTTTGAATTTCATGGCAATTCCCAGCGACTGATTTGTCTGCATTGCGGGAAAACATACGATGTTGATGAAATCAGCCTGGATCATCTTCCCCCGAAATGCAGTCATTGCGGTGGATTGCTGAAGCCGGATTTTGTGTTCTTCGGTGAGCAAATTCCTTCAGAACCTTTGAATGCAGCGTATGAAGCAACTAAAATCTCTGATGTTATCCTGATTATTGGAACTACCGGAGAAGTAATGCCGGCAAATCAGATTCCATTTTTAGCTAAAAACAACGGAGCTCAGATTATTGAGATCAATCCGAAAGAATCGCACTTCACAAACACCATTACCGATATTTATCTTGAAGGAAAAGCGGGAGAAACCATGGAACAACTTGGAAAAATATTATTTCCCGCGTCCCTGGATAATGATCATGACAGTGTAAATCAGAATCTTAAAATCCATGGCCAGTGACATGTTTTCGATATAGAGAATATCGAATTTCAGTCTTTCAATCATCTGGTCGACATTCTCTGCATAACCGTATTTAACCTGTCCCCAGGATGTTATACCAGGTTTTACTTTTTGTAAAAGCCGGTAATGGGGAGCACGTTGTACGATCTGATCAATATAATATTGCCTTTCCGGACGGGGGCCGACCAGACTCATATCTCCTTTGAGAACAGTATAGAACTGAGGAATTTCATCAAATCTGACTTTACGAAGAAATTTTCCGATATGGGTAATCCGGGAATCATCTTTTGAGGAAAGCATTGGACCGTTGCTTTCTGCATCTTTGTACATTGTACGGAATTTATGCATACGAAATGGTTTCCCCTTTAATCCAATCCTTTCCTGGGAATAAAAAACCGGTCCTTCGGAGGTTACTTTTATGATGATGGCAACAATCAGCATGACAGGAAATAAAAGAAGCAGGCAGATAATGGATGCCACAATATCGAAAATTCGTTTAATTGACATTTGCCAGTCAGGCATGAGGTCAGGATAGATCTGAATCAGCGGAGCATGGAAAATGGAGGTTGTACGGACAGATCCTACCAGAATATCCTGCATGACCGGAATGATCTTGATCACAACATCCGTATCCTCAAGCTGAGTGATGATATTTTCGATCGTATGATTTTCCGAATGTTCAATCGCTATAATAACCTCTTCAACATTGTTTTCCTTGATAATATGATTCAGATTCTTCAACTCACCCAAATGAGGGATAAATTCTGACAACTTATACGTTTGGTACCCTTCTACATTGACAAACCCGATAAATTTATTACCTGATGATTTTTCCTGGTTTTCAATTTCTTTATAAATAGAAACGGCATTTCCATTGCTCCCGATAATAATAGTATTAAAGCCAATGATCTTGTTTTGAATTTTAAATGCAGTACGCGAGGTAAGTGTCAGTCGGAAAAGAGCAGTAAAGAAAAGCTGAAGGAAAAGGAGGATAAAATAAAACTGGACATATGTTTTATTTGATTTCGTAATATCATCGAGAATCAGTGTAAAGAAAAGGACTGTCACTCCGATGAAGGTAATGAGAGCGGTCTGGCCAAATTCTTTCAACCTTGCTTTCCGGTATATTTTCCGGTATGTTCCCATAAGAAAATAGAGAATGAGCCAGAAAACAGGTACCGCAGCAAGTCCAAGGTAAAGTTTTGTATCAGCGAAAATGATCTTCAGGTGATGAAACACACCAGAATCCACGGCATATTTCCGGTAAATAAAAAAAAGCAGCCAGGCAAGAAATGCTGACAGGTAATCCAGTAAAACATATTTCGTAACCTGGAGTCTTTTATTCATAACAGGAACATTAAGAAGACTTCCTTGTAACAATTTTAACATTATCCAGTATTATCCGAGAGTGCTCAACATCGGAATCCTTTTGATGCCCAAGTACAAGCCGGAATTTGGTAGAATTCGAATAAGCATTCAGTGTTGTGGTCAGATCAATATATATTTTTTTCCACTTGTTATTTGTTGGAAAAAGAGTGATAATAGGCACTTCATAAAGAGTTGTACTTGTATAAATCCAAGTACTGACCGTAAGATAGTTATTAGTATTAAAATTCATTTCAAGGAATACCTCTGAAGAAGGGATATCGATCAGTTCATTTGTTTGACATTCGAAAAAGTCATCGGTTGAGTCCATCTGGATTAATCCGGAGTGGAAGCCTTCGAAAGTCAATCCTGATGTATACGTTGAAAAACCAATAGGAACGGTACATCGGCTAGTGGTATCCAGTTTCAGGGCAATATTATCGAAATCTTCCATAAAAAGGAAGCTGGTATTTGCCTGATATGTAGTAGAGAGGACACCCAATGAAACCGTAGTGCCTGGAACAAAATTTATGGTTTTCTGAATAGGTGTATAAAAAGGATATGCATCGCGGGTTGTAGCAATTCCATTCTTTTTAATGCCCGCTTTAATGGTCACTTTATGCTTTCCTTCCTTCAGTACAGGGAATGTTGCCGGTAATTGGAATGCTCCGACAAGATCATCATCCACATAAACCCATGCATCCGTGATAGAATGGGATGCTGAGCCCTGAGTTGCATAATCCGTCGTTAAAGTAATTGAATCAATATGAATATAAGCAGGGACGGTCTGACTGCCGGAAAATTTTTCACAAGATACCTGTGTCAACAATGTGGCAAAAAGGAAAAGTAAGAGTACCTTGATTTGTAGAGGATTTTTGTAAGTCATACTCTTATTAACGGTACATTCAGAAAATTTAACGGGCAAGGAATTCGAATATTGTTTCGATTTCATTTAAAAGATTTGAACAGTTAAAAAATGAAAGTACTAATTGTTTCAGAGGGTTCCTGTCGACTCTTCAATCTTTTCAATGATCTGATGAGCAACTTCCAGAGCGCTATAGCCGTCATTGATCGTAACGGGAGGTGTGGTATTATTAATAATTGCAGAGCTGAAACTTTGTAATTCTGTGATTATAGCGTTGGAAGGCTTAATTTCCGGTTTATCAAAGAAAATTTCCTTGGAAGCTTTTCCGGGTCCAAGGTTAATTTTAAATCCAGCAGAAGCGCCGATGGAAGCATCAACTTCTTTCAACCGGATTACTTCCGTCTCTTTCTTTAAAAAATCGACTGTAATATACGCATCACGCTGGAAGAACCTGGCTTTTCTCATGTTTTTCAGGGAAATCCTGCTGGCAGTCAGGTTGGCGACACAACCGTTATCAAAAAGAATTCTTGCATTGGCAATATCCGGTGTATCGCTCACCACAGCAACCCCGCTGGCGCTGATCTTACGGATATTGCTTTTTACGACACTCAGAATGATATCAATATCATGGATCATCAGGTCAAGTATAACCGGAACATCAGTTCCCCTTGGATTGAATTGTGCAAGACGGTGAGCCTCAATAAACATGACTTTCCCGAAATAGGGCTCAGCAGCAAGAAAAGCAGGATTGAACCTTTCCACATGACCTACCTGTACTTTAACATTTGCTTCCCCGGCAATCTTAATCAGTTCACGAGCCTGTTCCAGAGTAGTAACAATGGGCTTTTCAATGAAAACATGACGGAATTTACGTAACGATTTTGAAGCGCAATCAAAATGTGATACCGTGGGTGTAACAATATCTACAACATCCACTGCTTCCAGCAGATCATCAATGGAATTAAAACGGGTTATTCCAAATTCCTGGATGACTTTCTGTGAGTTGCTTTCATCCGGATCATAAAACCCAACCAATTCATAGGATGGGATCTCTTTTATGCAACGGATATGAATTTTCCCCAGGTGGCCGGCACCCAGAACCCCGATTTTTAACATGTCACTATTTTTGATAGAACTTTTAAGAAACTGATCCGGAGCCAAATCCGGAAAAGCCTGATATTTTATACAAAAGTAATCTATTTTATCCTGACTGGAATTAGTATTTTCGTGAAATATTTAAGCTCAGCCCTAAAAATATGCCGCTTTACGGAATGTATGATTCATATAAATTCATGGGATTGCGGAAACATCTGGTGGATTCTCTAAGAAATAAAGGAATTCGTGATGAGAAAGTCTTGAATGCCATCCAGAAAGTTCCCCGGCATTTCTTCTTTGAATCTTCTTTTCAAAAATTCGCTTACGAAGATAAGCCTTTTGCTATTGGCGCAGGCCAAACGATCTCCCAACCTTATACAGTTGCCTTTCAGTCAGAACTTCTTCAGGTTAAAAAAGGAGACCGCATTCTGGAAGTTGGAACAGGATCCGGCTATCAGGCCTGTATCTTAGCCGAAATGGATACCAAGGTATTCAGCATTGAACGTCAACGTTCTCTTTATGATCATGCCGTTAAATTCCTTCCCAAAATGGGATACACGATCAAGCTGTTCTTTGGCGACGGCTATAAAGGCCTGCCTTCTTATTCACCCTTCGATAAAATCCTGGTCACTGCAGGTGCTCCGTTTATTCCGGAACCCCTGATCGGACAACTAAAAGTTGGAGGTATCCTGGTCATCCCTGTCGGATCTTCCGATGTCCAGATTATGACGACAATCACGAAATTGTCAGAGGATACTTGTGAAAAGAAAGAACACGGAACTTTCCGGTTCGTTCCTCTGTTAAAAAACCGCGCAGAGGATTAACGAATTACTCATGCTTTATGCCGGACTTCCACCGGGAAATCTGGGAATATAAAAAACCAAGCAACATGATTCCTGCTCCCATCCAGAGCACGTTAATCCAAGGATTCATGATCGCTTTGACAACAATATAATCCGGAGCACTCCCAACCGATGAGATATAAATATAATAATCTCTCATCAGATCATGCTTTGTTGCCGGATTATAAACATTCCCCATCCGGGG
>JAUZOW010000056.1 GCA_030706225.1 Bacteroidota bacterium
TAAGTAAAGACAGGCCCGTCTTTACAGACATAAGTTGAACCGATGTTGCAGCGCCCGCATTTTCCAAGACCACACTGCATCCTCATTTCGAGGGTTGTAATCACATTTTTCGGGTCAAAGCCCAGTTTATCCAGCGACATGAGGGTATATTTGATCATGATCGGAGGTCCGCAAGTGATCACTTTAGTGTTTTCAATAGCAGGCTTAACCACTTCTTCAAGAACCTTCGGAACCACTCCGACATTTTCTTTCCAGGTTTCTTCCGCTTTATCAATGGTCAGGATGACTTTCAAAGAAGGATCATTACGCCATTCCTTAAGCTCTTCTTTATAGCACATGTCAGCAGATGTCCTGGCGCCATAAAGCAAGGTAATATCTTTATAATCTTTACGGTTATCAATGCAGTACTGGAACAGTGAACGCAATGGAGCCAGCCCGATACCGCCTCCCACAAAGAGCAGGTTCTTCCCTTTCAGGTCTTCTACCGGGAACCAGTTTCCAAAAGGCCCGCGGATGCCGATTTCCATACCTTCATCCAAAAGGTTGTGAATATCACCTGTCACCATTCCTGCTTTCTTTATGGAACAATCGAAATATCCCTTACGGGTGGAAGATGAGGCAATACAGAAAGTACACTCTCCGAACCCAAGAAGTGAGAATTCAACAAACTGTCCAGGCATCCATTTGAATTTCTCAAAGGCTGCCGGATCTTTCATGATAAGCCGGAAAGTCCGGACATCGGGGGTCTCATCAATGATCTTTTCAATTCTGCAAATCGTCGGCACTAACAATTGTTCCATATATATTGTTTTTTACCCCAATCCCCGGTTCTATTAATGAACCGGAAGCGGGGCTATGAATTTGCTACTTTATTAACTACTTCGAAAATACTGATGTTTACCGGGCAGGAAATGGCGCAATGCCCGCATCCCACACACAGGTTAACGCCAAAACGTTCTTTGTAATAAACAAATTTGTGCATAGCTCTCTGCCGCCAGCGACGGTATTTTACCGGACGCGGGTTATGTCCACCGGCCATCAAGGTGAAATACGTATTATTACAGGAATCATAACTTTTGTAACGAACCCCTGTATCACGGATCTTTTCATCCGAGATCTTGAAACAATGACAGGTCGGGCAAATGAAAGCGCAAGTGTTGCATCCGATACAGTTCCTTGAAATCGTTTCAAATTCAGGAGAATCGAATTTATTCTGCAGTTTTTCGTTGATTTCCTTGTAATTCATCTTCAAACGGAAGGAGCTTTCGAACGACTTATACTGTTTCTTCATTTCTTCATCCGAATCATTCCCGGCAAGCTTCAAAGAAACCGGGGATTCTTTCAGAAAATCCTCCCCTTTCTGGGTAACAGCTTTGATATAAATCTTCCCGTTCAGTCCGTTGACAATCTTTACATCATGTGCATCCGAATTCTCTACGTCATAATCAAGAGAAGTGCAAAAACAGTTCACCCCTGCTTTATCGCAACGGGTTGAAACAAGGATGGTATTTTCTCTTTTTTTCTGATAATCGGTATCGATAAAATCCCATGAATAAACCTTGTCAAGAACCTGGAGCCCGCGGGCATCGCAGTGGCGAATGCCCAGAATGACTCTTTTGCCCGAAGAGAGGTCTCCTTCGATATTATTGGAAATCAGTGTTTCTTCCTTGTTCTCCTGGAATTTCAGGATCGGAGATGATTTCGGGAAAAAAAGAGGCTTGACGGTCATGGTAGCCGCAATGGGAGAATCGGGATTCCCTTCAGCGATTTTAGTGATCCGGCGATAATCGAATTTTCCGAATTTTTCGACAGGGGCATAGGTTTCAAATTTTCCGGCTACGGCATCATAAAATGCCGTCAGTCCCTGTTTATCCGTTTCATATATTGAAAAGCTCATAGTTCCGTGTTCTGTTACATAATAAAATCATCCGGGTCTTTCTGGTTGTATTTGTAAAAAGCGCCCCGGTCATCTGCGATCATTCCGGAAAGATGTTCCTGGAAATTTTCAAAAATGACCTTTTCATTTTGCTTGTGCAGAAGATGGAGAGGTAAATGGCTGGGGCATGCCTTTTCGCAGTTTCTGCAATCCACACAACGTCCTGCCAGATGCATCGACCAGGTCAGAAGTGCGTGTACAGCGCTGGAAACCGTATTGCTGCCGTTGTACAAGGTGGATGTTTCCTGATCAATACAACATTTTGAACAATAGCAAAGAGGGCAGGAATGGCGGCAAGCGTTGCACCGGATGCAATTCTGGAATATTTCTTCAAAGTAGTCAGCTCTTTCCACCAAAGGCATTTTGGCTACTTCAGCTACATCCGGATCCACACGATAAGGTTTTTTACCGGAAGGATTTCCCAGGATTTCATCATATACAACAGGATCCGGCATGACGCATACTTCGCAATTTTTTGCTTTTGCTCCGTTATCATCGGTTACTCCTTCACAGCAAACGCCAATTACATAAAGATTTTCGCGTTTTACCTGCTTTTCAGTAAGCAAAAGATTAAGAGAGCGGCTGTCACAACCTTTGACCACCAAACCAACTCTTTTGTTCTTTGTATGCTCGAACTTCAGGTAATTGGTCAGGTTGAAGACCGATTTATCAGAAAAAACCAGTTTGGGAATTTCTGCCGGATCGGTAATCAGAACCGGCACCTGGTTGTCGTCAAAGGAATTCTGCTGGTAACCGATAAAAATATCGATTTTGCCTTCAGTAAAAAGCTTTGACGCAATGTCCTGAATTTGCTTCGTATAGTTCATTATTAAAAGTTTTCCTTTTTATACCTGTGTAATGGTCCCAGTTTCTTAATATCATCGGTAACTTTGGCCACGACTTGTGCGAATTTGGCTCCTTCGGCAGCCGAGACCCAGGAAAACTGGACCCGGTTTTCGTGATATCCTACGAAATTGAGGAGGTTTTTAATTACCAGGAACCGGCGGCGTGCATAATAATTACCCGCAATGTAATGGCAGTCGCCTGGATGGCAACCAGAGATCAAAACACCATCGGCAGTAGCCTGTAACGATTTTATAATGAACCACGGGTCAACCCTGGATGAGCAGGGTACCCGGATGATTCGGATATTGGGTGGATACTGTATACGGGAAGTCCCCGTCAGATCCGATCCTGCATAGGAACACCAGTTGCACAGAATACCGATGATCACAGGCTGCCAGTCGGCAGGTGCCGTCAATCCCGGATTTTCCGCACTCTGTACGGATCCTTTTACTTCTTTTTCTTGAGTTTCCATTAGATTGAAACGATCTCGTTTATGATTTGCGAATCAGTAAATCCTTTTAAGCTGATGGCCATGCTACGGCATACTGCCGCACATGAACCGCAACCCTGGCATACCCCTTCGTTAATTTTTGCTACTGTCCGGGTTTCTTTGGAACCACGGGTGATTGGAATTTCTTCCGTAGTGATTGCCTGATACGGACAAACCTGTACACAATTCTGGCATCCGGAACAATAATCGGGATTGACGACGGAGATCATCGGGTCTTTTTTCAGTGCATCTCCTGAGAAAATTCCGCAAACTTTTGCTGCGCAGGCTGATGCCTGGGCTACTGTATCGGGAATGTCTTTCGGAGCCTGAGTACATCCTGCCAGGAAAATACCTGCTTTGGCTGTTTCTACAGGACGAAGTTTGGGATGTGCTTCCGATAAATAACCGTATTTATCGTAAGAAATACCCAAAAGCCGGGCAAGAGCCGGATTGGTCTTATATGGGATAATCGCTGTAGCCAGAACAACCATGTCAGCTTCAATTTCAACTACCTGTCCCAGCTGGGCATCTTCCCCGCGAACCATCAGTTTATCACCCATCTTGTATATCTTAGAAACACGACCCCGCAGATAAGTGGTTCCGGTTTCAACCTGGGCCCGCTTTACAAATTCTTCATACCCCTTCCCTGCTGCACGTACATCCATGTAAAATACATATGCGCGGGAATCATGGACTTTATGATGAAGAAGAATAGCATGCTTCGCTGTATACATACAGCAAATCTTTGAGCAATATTCGATTCCTTTAGCTTCATCTCTGGATCCGATACATTTGATGAAAACCACGGTCTTGGGAACTTTCCCGTCGGACGGACGAATAGGTAATCCACCTGTCGGGCCGCTTGCGGAAACCATTCTTTCGAATTCAAGAGAAGTGATCACATCCTTAAACCGGCCTACACCATATTCCTCATATGGTTTCGGATCCCAGAGATCATAACCCGTAGCAACCACAACTGCCCCAATCTCACGTTCGATCACTTCATCCTTCATGGTATAGTCAATGGCGCCCTTTTCGCAAACCTTAGAACAAATACCACATTTCCCTTTTAAAAGCATGTTGCAATGTTCGGCATCAATGACCGGTTTATTGGGAACAGCTTGTGGGAACGGAGTATAAATAGCTTTTCTTTTATCGATCCCCATGTTGAATTCATTGGGGACCTTTACAGGACACTTCTGTGTACAAGCTCCGCAACCTGTGCAAAGACTGAAATTCACATAAGAAGCTTTCTTTTTGATCTTGGCTTTATAATTCCCCACATAGCCCTCCAACCCAATCACTTCCGAGTATGGAATCAGCTCAATATAAGGATGAGAAGCCACATCCACCATTTTGGGAGTAAGGATACACTGTGAACAGTCGAGTGTCGGGAATGTTTCATCCAGCTGTGCCATACGTCCACCAATAGATGGGCTTCTTTCCACCAGAACAACAGGAATATGGGCATCGGCTATATCAAGTGCAGCCTGAATACCTGCAATACCGCCACCAATTACCAAAGCCCGTTTTGTGACAGGAACGGAAATTTCGTGCAGTTGCTCATTGGCAATGGATTTGGCAACAGCCATCCGGATCAGGTCACCGGCTTTCTCTGTCGCTGCTTTTTTATTTTTCTGGTGAACCCATGAAGAATGTTCACGAATATTGGCAATTTCCAGAAGATAGGGATTCAATCCTGCTTCTGATACCGCTCTACGGAATGTCTTTTCGTGCATCCGGGGAGAGCAGGCTGCTACGACAACAGAGGTAAGACGGTACTGTGCGATAGCATCCTTGATGATCTGCTGACCGGGGTCAGAACACATGTATTTGTAATAGACCGCATATTTAACTTCGCGTATCTTTTTGACTTCTTCCACTACTGCCGGAACATCAACGAAATCAGCGATGTTGGCGCCGCAAAAACAGACAAAAACACCTACTCTTGCCATTATTTTGCCTCACTTTCTGCTGAAGGAACAGCTTTTTTAGTTTTGGTTGGTTGTTGGGGTGTCTCTACTACTTTTCCTATGTTGGAAAGAGCTTCTTCCACAGGGACAATATGCTTGGATAATTTCAATTCTTTTTCAGGATAACCGAAAGCCAAAGCCATCAGCTGGGTGAAATACATCACGGGAATTCCGATCTTTTTTCCTAAGTGTTTTTCAATATCAGGCTGGCGCATATCGAGATTTGACTGGCACAGAGGGCAAGCGACCACGATCAGGTCAGCGCCGGCTTCTTTTGCCATCTCCAGGATCTTTCCCGTAAGTAAGTGAACCACTTCGGTTCTGGAAATCGAGAATGAAGCTCCGCAGCATTCCGTCTTATAATCAAAATCCACTGCAGTCGCTCCCAAGGCTTCCATGATCCGGTCCATCGACATTGGATATTCCGGAGAATCAAACTGGGTCACGCCTTTGGGACGGGTAAGCAGACATCCGTAATAACAGGCTACTTTCAGTCCCGACAGGCTTTTTTTAACCAGCGATTTAATTTTTTCCACACCCACTTCTTCATAACAGAATTGCAGCATGGATTTTATTTCCACTTTACCGGTATATTCGCCTTCATCGATCACCGATGAAGTAAGCTCCTTAGCCTTATCCGGATGCTCATCCATGTATTTTTTTGTGGATTTCATCCTTGAGTAACAGGAAGCACAGGCAATACCCATGGTGTTATTTTCGAGTTTCTCGGCCAGTACCAAATTGCGAAGAGGAAGAGAAAGCGCAAGATTTTCGGTCATGACGTGAGCTGAAGTAGCACCACAGCAGTTCCAGTCAGGGATTTCTTCCAACTCGACATTAAGTGTCTTCATGACCAGCTTCAGGGTATGATCGAACTCTTCGCTCGTACCATGGGCTGAACATCCAGGAAAATAAGTAAGTTTTGTCATAACAGATCAGTTGAAAAACAGGTTGAACAGGTGAAAGAATTAACCTTTCTGGCTTTTTTCCAGTTTATCGGCCATTGCATACATCTTTCGGATGGCTTTTCCACGTTTGACATGTTCGTGACCGATGGTGATCTTTCCTTTCAAAAGGGCTTTAGGAGCCAAATGCATATCTTTGAACAGATTGCGTGTACGAATATTAAATTCCGCCATCATACGGAGTTCATAGTTCCTTCCATACCGTTTAACCATATCCAGGAAGATATTATGGAATGTCCGGATCTCTTTGACCTTCTTCGTTTTATTCACATAATTTTCTTCAATGGCAATATGCCGGATGGCTTCCATAACGGCAGGAATATCTATTTCGCGGGGACAACGGCCACTGCATGCCGAGCAGGTAAGGCAGAACCACATAGAATTGGCTTTTAATGCCTCCTCCTTCATTCCGAGTTTGATCATCTGCATGATAACCCTCGGAGGATAATCCATATAACTGGAAACAGGACAAGTAGAAACGCATTTTCCGCACTGATAACAGTTCAGTACATTAGCACCGCTTTTTTTGTTAACTGCTTCAAGAAAAGTGTTTTTTTCAAGATATCCGAGCCTGATCATTTCTTGTTGTTAATTTATTCACAGCCAAAAATAAAAAAAATTTCATTTGGAAATGTTCTAAATTAAAAGTTCTTACTGATTTTTTTATACTTAGGAATGATGATGTCTATTCATTCTTTCTTTTTTTCTCCTTTTTGTAAAAATCTTTTTCAATTTGGAATAATATATTGAAATGATAATCAATATAATCCCAAGAGATAAATAAACAATTATCCGGGTTAGAGACTTTGACTCCAGAATATCTGAAATGACAATCTTCAGAATAGCCAATCCAAGTAATATGAGTGAAAATATCCTTAGAAAGGGTTCTTTCCGGAGGAAACCTAATCCCATGATCAGGATGGAAATCCCGGCCAGTAAAAGTGATGCAGGGATCTTCCGGAATCCCGAAAGGGTCTCGCTGATGATCCATCCGTTATTGTGTGCTGATAGAGCCAACAAATGTTCGGCTTCCGTATAGAAAATATAGATAAGCATGCTCAATATATAGAACCAGGCGATTTCCCGCGAATTTTTAACCCATGGCATACCTTTTCGGGAAAAGTGCAATAGAAGGGAAAGAAAGAGGATCAGTAGCAGAACATTCAGATAATGAAAGGCAAATTCAGGCAGCCATCCGTTTCCGTATGAGATATATGAATCCCGTACGAAGGTATTGCAGGAATTTATTAAAACCGGATAAAGAAAGGACAGAATTCCACCTGTAAAGTACACCGGAGAAACAAACGATGAGCTCCTTCCGGCAAGCCTGGGTATCGTCACAATAAAGAACAGGCAGTGATAGGAAAACCATATCGGCGCTCTCATGATAGCGTCGGGAAACA
This sequence comes from Bacteroidota bacterium, assembly GCA_030706225.1. Lineage (GTDB taxonomy): Bacteria > Bacteroidota > Bacteroidia > Bacteroidales > FEN-979 > JAUZOW01. The sequence goes on from JAUZOW010000056.1 coordinate 7,614, forward strand.
GGAGATAAAGGAAATAAAAGTATATCCATAAGCCGGCAAGGTAGATAAGGAGCAAACGCCCTCCTTTCATGGCTTTCAAAATTTCAACTTTACGGTACAATTTTTTTGAAATACGTAAGTGATTTCTCCTAAGGATATAGGGATTTATAATAAATGCGGAAAGCACAGCTATATACTCAACGGTTCCTTTAATTACAAGATGACCATCCGGAGATCCCTGGTAATTCAGCAGATATGGAATAAATTTGAAAACAATATTTAGAATCAGAAGAAGTAAAATCAACACGAGGGATCCTGATGAAAGAAAAAAGTAAAAGTTGTTTTTGGAGGCGCCGAGAAGAAGGATCGTGAGTATGGAGAAAACAGAGAAGAAAATAACGAAATCTTTTCCACCTGTAAAAAGAGGTAATAAAGCGGAAGCGACAAGTGCCGAAAAAATAAAATACGGAATCCTGCTGTACTCCCTGTTTTTCTTTTCAGCCAGATAAAATGAAAGAAACAGAAAGCCTAAAAGCAATATAGTAAAAACGATCACCTGAGTGCGGTTTTGCAGTATGTACAGGTAAATAGAAATGAAATAGAAAGCCCCGTTAGCCATAATCAGTATGCCTTCTGAGATTTTGTAAGAAAGGCTTTTATTGACAAAGCTTACCGGATAGATATTAATGATAAAAAACAGCAGAAAGAAAAGAGTGCTGGCGAGGATGTATCCGTAATATAAAAGCGGGTTAGATGAATTGTACAAGGTCATGATCCACCACGCACCAAAGATGAACCAACCTGCCATGGAGATAATTTCCGATTCTATAGATTTTCTCCAAAGGGACACCATGTAAAAGATGCTTGTGATCAGAAATCCCAGGATAAGCTTAAATATTATTTCTTTCGAAAGATTCCAGGATTGGTTAAGTCCTATAATGGATTGGGATCCGGAATTTTCATTATTGATAAAATGCCATAGGGATTTAACAATAGCAAGCGGATCGATGGCAAACCAGATTCCGAGGATGACCAGAATGATACCGGTTATTTTCAGGATTTTACTGGATAAAACCAATTCTATTTTTTGCAATATTTCATTTTTCCGGTATTTTTTTGAATGGGAATTTTTCCGGTTATTGCTATGAGAAATTATATGCGATTTAGAATGATGATATAGATGATGATGGACCTCTGGAGAGATATTTTCCTCAGATAACGAGTATTTTTTTGCATTATCAGGAGAGCGGGGAGCAGAGTTTCCCGGAGTATTTTCTTCCATGGATTTTGTTTGGGAAAAGTTGCAAAAACAAAGATAAAACAATTCCGGAGAAAATAAAAAAAGAACCTCTTTTCTCTTCTGGAATTAAATTGTTCAGAAGAATAAAGAGGTTCTTTTCAGAGCCTTAACAAACAGGTTCAGGTGTTTATTGCAGTGTAAATTTGATCGGGAGGTTAAACTGAACCCTGACCGGTACGCCACGTTGTTTACCAGGAACCCATTTCGGCATGGATTTAACGACGCGGATAGCTTCCTCATCGCAACCGGAGCCGATACCACGAAGAACTCTTACATCGCTTATGGATCCATCGACTTCAACCACGAAGGTAACAAACACTTTTCCCTGTACGCCCAATTCTTTAGCTTCTTCAGGATATTTTATATTTTCCTGAAGGAACCTGATACGGGACTCATCTCCACCCGGGTAGGAAGGCTGTTCTTCAACTACTGTAAAGATTTCAGCAGGAGCAGCCTGTTCAATGACCTGAGGCTTTGATTCTTCGATCTTGATTTCTTCCTCAGCCGGAGGAAGTTCAGAAGATTTCTGAGAAGCCAGCTGGTCCTGTTTTCCGAAATCTTCACTCACCGTATCATTTACAACGACAGGAGCTGTAAATTTAACCTTTTGCTCAAGAGCATCAGGAGGTGGTGGAGGAGGCGGAGGAGGAGGTAATTCTTCTTTCGGGACATTCAGGATTTCGACACCAACAGACTTTTCTTCTTTTATTATCCTGTTTTTGGCAGCAAGTGTCGAAAGCACAGGATAACCAACCACAACGATCAGTAAAAGAAAAGTAATGATCACCGAAATCGAGATATACTTCCTATACTTTTTGCGGAGTACATATGCCCCGTATGCTTTATTCCTGTTTTTGAAAACTATTTCCTCCAGGGACTCAACATACTGATTTTCAATTGCCATAGAACTTCTTTTTAAAGATTAAAGAACAACTGATCACTTGGGGGCATTGGCTAACATATTCAGCTCTACATCATTAATATCAACTACTGCATAGCTGGCAATGTTACAAATGGCCATCTCGTCTATGATCTGTACAATATCCTTATATTTCGTTTTTTTATCCGCCTTGATCAAAACGATCGGTCCCTTCTTATCATCCTTTTTCATGTCTTTGATCGTTTGGTCGGCGATTGAATCGGCTACAACCAACTTACCCGTTACTCGTTTATCCCTGTATTCGGCAATTTTCGTAAAAAGATCCCGGTTCATATCAAGTAATACTTTCCGGATACCATCTTTACTGAAATTACTTTTAACCAATGAGGGTAAAGGAGGTTTTTTGGGGTCAGCCAGGCCGATATAGTAATACAAACCATCCTTTTCCGTCAGCAACACATTCAGAGTACGGAAAGCAGCGATCTTAGGCGCTTCTTTTTTGTCGTTCTGATCTGTTTTCTCAGGCATGGTAATAACCATGACCTTGGGTTTGCTGAAGGCGGTGGTAAGCATAAAAAAGGTGATCAGCAGACACATAAGGTCGACCATAGGGGTCATGTCGATCCTCGTCGATTGCTTTTTTGGTCTGCGTTTTCCGCCTTTTTTACCTTTATCTTCAACTATTATTTCAGCCATATCGGAATATATTTTTCTTATTTTCTAATTACTTTGTCTGAGGTGGAATGTCTTTTATTCCGACATTTTGCTTCATCAAATTTGTAACCAGATTAAACTTGTTAACCTTGTTATCCTGTAAAAGGTCCATAACCTTTTTTACTACGGTATATTCGGCATCACCGTCACCTTTAATAGCTACTTCAGCATAAGGATTGGCAATACGAGCATACCGGACCCAGTAAGATAACTGGTTATCGGTAGAATCCATTGGGATTCCGGTTTGTAATTTTTCCCTTACTTTAGAGTCGTTCGTGCTCAACCATTTCTTCATGTCGGCCATAGGCATTCCGAAAGAACTAAGATGGCTGAAAGCCGAGATTTCCTTTTTGGAAAAATTAATATTGTACCGCTTTCCCATTTCCGTAAGAACATTCTCACGGACATGTTTGGTTGAATCTTTCCCGTTATCAATATTGAAGAACACTTTCCCATCTTTATCTATGACGATGGTCATGATGTCCTTATCCTGTGCTGTTTTTTCCGAAACGGAACCCGGGCTGTTGATAACAGTTGCTTCCGACGGCCGGAAGGTAGCTGTCAACAACAGGAAGATCAGCAACACAGAAAACAGGTCCACCATAGGCGTCATGTCTATATGGGGCGTTCTAACGGGAGGTTTTATTTTTGGCATGGTATGCTGTATTTATAAACAGAACATCAAGTGATCTGATCTTAAGATCAGTCTCCACTTCTTATTTTGTTGAAGCAGCAAACGATTGAACAAGGCTGAATCCAGCTTCATCAATTTTATAAGTGAAATTATCAATCGATGTTGAGAAAGTATTGTAAAGAACGATAGCCAGCAAGGAACCTGTAATACCGAATGCCGTATTAACAAGAGCTTCGGAAATCCCTGTTGCCAGAGCAAGAGCATCAGGAGAACCAGCCTGAGCCAAAGCGCCGAATGCACGGATCATACCAAGAACCGTTCCCAGCAACCCAATCAACACGGAGATGGATGCAATGGTCGACAAAATGACAAGGTTTCTTGATAACATTGGAAGTTCAAGAGCAGTAGCTTCTTCAAATTCCTTCTGCAGAGCTAAGATTTTCTGATCTTTTTCAAGTTTCTGATCATGCTGAAGATCACGATACCTTACCAAACCGGCTTTCATAACGTTAGCCAATGATCCACGCTGTTTGTCACAATCGACGATAGCTTCTTCGATCTTATCACTTGCAAGTTCTTCCTGCAGTTTCTTAACAAAAATATTAAGTCTGCCTTTTCCTCTTGCGCGTGAAATAGTGATTAATCTTTCAATAGAGAAAATGAAAAGAATTAGGTTGACTGTCATCAGAAGAGGAACGATAAAACCTCCTTTATAAACGATCCCAAGATAGTTGCCCGGCATGGGGGTTCCGTGGGGATTACCACCTTGAAAGTTTATCGGGTTTCCCATGACATAACGGAAGATCAGGATCGATACAATCAGTGCTATAACCATTGCACCCACTGTAAAAACTGATCGTAAAGCGCCACCAATGGATTGTCCGCTTTTGTTACTGTTCTTGCTCATTGTGTGAAATTTTTAAATGATGATTTTTCTTGAATTGATGTTAAATGCTTTTAGAACTGACAAATGTATAAATAATTTCAATAATTTAATCGTACAACCACAATTTAAACCCTTTCTAATCGGGCATTTCAGATTTTAAATTTTGTTTTACCACTCAGGGCCTTACCCTTGTGCTCAACTCCTTTAAAATAGCTTTTGCCTTTTCATTTTCCGGATTCATGGCCAGAATCTTGTGGCAAAACTCTATCCCTTTTGTACCTGTCTGTTGATCATGCGTTGTATTGAACTGTTTCAGATAATAGTATGACAAGTATTCATAGGATTCAATAAGTTCCTTGGTATATTTCGCAGAATCAGGCAAGGCTTTTTCAATAAGTTTTTCAAAAACCGGTTTGGCAAGTCCTTCTTTTGTATCTGGATCAGCATTTACCAAAGCCCGGGCTCTCCAGAGGTATCCCTGAATATGATTTGGCATCATTTCATTGTATTTCCCCAAAATGGTATCTACCTTTCCCCAAGCCTGCAGATTGTAATAAACTTTCCCCAGATTATAATAATCCCCGGGAATGGCATTATGAAGCTGGATCTTTTGATTATAAATTTCAACCGCTTTATCGAATTTCTTCAACCGGCTCATGGAAAGAGCAGCTTCCGAAAGCAATTCACCTTTTGAAGTATCCATGGAGAAGGCTTTCGTCAGTTGAATGACCGCAAGGCTATCCATTTTATTCTTTGCAAGCAATCTTCCATAATAAACATAATCCATTGCTCTTATTTTTTCCGGCTTTGTATATTTAAAGAATTTATGAATATAAGTCAGCCCTTTGTCATATTGACCCAATTCAAAATATGAATATGCCATTGCCCTGTTCAGGTCGTTATTGGATGTATCTGATTGAAGGACTTCCTGGAGCTGGTTAACTGCTTCCTGATAATCTTTCTGGTCGATCAGAATATTAACATACTGGATCCTTGCAGTTATATTTCCCCCTGATAAGCTGAGGAATTTTTTATAATTCTGTTGTGCTTCTTCCTTACGGTTTGCTCTCGAAAGCAGGAAACCAAGTTCCCGGTAAGCAGGAGCAAAATTGGAATCGATCTTTACAACTTCCTGATAATAGGACAAAGCATCCTTGTAATTCCTTGCACGCATCCAAAGCTGACCTACTCTCAGCTTGGCAAAAGGTGATTTGGGATTGAGCGATTGTGCCATATTATAACTGGATATTGCCCGGGAACCATCATTCAGCATATATATATAAGCATCTCCTTTGACAATATACATGTCATAATTTTTATTATCCAGCTTTTCCGCATTCCGCAAAAGTCCAAAAACAGTAGCGGTATCATTTGAATTTGCCTTTATATATGCATTTGCCATACGGGCCAATACCAGTGCATGTTTCTGCGGTTCCATCACAATTGCTTTATTGGCTTTGGAGGGAAGCAGGGATAATGCCCTGGAAAAAGATTGCTGAGCTTCTGCCTGTTTTTTGGCGATCAGGTTGATTTCACCGACTCCAACATAATTTAATGGATTCGAAGGATCCATCTGCATTCCTTTCTGGAATAACAGGCGGGCTGTATCTGAAAGTTCCTGAAACGAATTTGTCAATGTATCAGAAAAATATTCATCCAGATAATTTTCACCATAATAGTAATATAGATCTCCATCCTGGGGATTCTTCTGAATCAATGCTTTAAATGCCTTACCGGCATCCTGAAACCGTTCTGATCGTGTAAGTTTTATGGCAGCACTGATATCCTGCCCGGAAAGAGAAAGGGAAGGAAGAATAATAACCGCTACAGCAATACATCCAATGATTTTTTTGATCCGTAACATAGGGTACTGATTAGATTAGTGTTTTATTTGAACTAGTCGAACAGGCATTGTCGCCGGGACAAGACCGGAATGAAGGACAATAAGCTGTCCCTGGTTACCAGCAATAAATGCCACGAGCCCATAAGCCAATCCACTATAAGTTTGATGATTGATACAATATACACTGCGTACAAAAGGATAAAGTCCCTGTGCTATATAAGCCTGATAAGGTTGGTAAAAATTAACGTCGGGATCTGTTGTACCTTCCTGACTTATACCGGCAACCCGGACTCTGTTCAGGAAATTATTGGACACTGAATCCTGTTTGTCGCTGATCCAGTTCACGCTCACAACCCCGATGGCATTTTCATTCTTTTCCACAAAATCAATTACTTCCTGATTGTTCTTTTGAGCAAAACACGTGCCGGGAAGCTTGCTAAGATTGAATTTTTCACGAAAATACCGAGTATTGCTGGATTTATAATTGTCGAATATAATCTTTACATTGCCCAGTTTGCTTTTAGAATTCATTTGTTTCCACGTCGTTATTTTCCCTTCAAAGATTGCTCTGATATTATCATAGAACAAATTACTGTCGGGATTATTCCGGTTTAGTATAAAAGCAACGGCATCATAAGCGATTTTTGTCGTGTGGGGAATCAACTGCCGGGAATTCAAACGGGCTTCTTCATCTTTGGTTAATTCCCTGTTGACGATCATCATAGGAATGGAGTCTTTCATAAAAGCATTGATGACATCAGCTTCCGGACGACACAGGGTATCAAATTTTGCATAGGAATACAATGATTGAAATGCATAAATCTGCGCTTCCGCTAAAAGCTTATAGGCATCATCCACACCGATCCTGATCCTGCCACTGGTCGGTGTATCCATCTCTTTCGTCTGAACATTTCTACCCCCACAACCTATTAAAAGCAGGACAGATAGAAGAATTAACATACCCGAAAGACAGGAACTTTTTTTCATATTTTCATTCTTATTGAAATGAAAGATAATATGTTTTCAGCTATAGAACACAAATTTACAAAAATTATTTTGCGATAAATCATAAATCGCAAAATCGTAATTCCAATCCCAAGTCTGATTGATATCGGTACGTTAATCGGATCCCAATAACTATCTGGACGTAAATCGTAAATCTTAAATCGTAATTATTATTATTCCTCTTCCCCGTCCCGCGGTTTCTTGAAAAAATAACGAACCATCCTTAATGCTCCGTATAGAAAAAGGAATATTGAAAAGATAACCCGAAGAGGTTGGGCCATATTGTCAAATCGCGAACTCATCAGTAGAAACAATCCCAACGCAAAAAAAAGCAAGCCTATGACAATGCCGAAAATGATATTTAGCTTTGAATTCATGATCTACCTCGAAATCGTGAAATAGGGTGCATCCCAGTCAGCATCCCATTGATTCCAGTATGCAGGAGTTACGATATGGCCGTCTTCCGGACGTTTCAATTGCCGCTGATACACAGCAATAACCGGATTGAAGACAATGTCGGTTATACCTACAGTCCAGGTATTCAGTGGGGTTCCGTCTTTTGCTTTCTCCTTTTCCATCTTAACTTCAAAATTATTGAATTCCAATAATTTTTTTAAGAATAAAGCACGTTCTTCTTTGACTCCTGTTTCTATTACCGTACAGCGAACCCCTTCCACTTCGGTAACATTATGTTTTCCTTTATTCAGTGACATGATTAATAAATCAAACCGTGGCTCAATTGTAATATCCATTCATAAATCGGGCTTGCAAACCCTATAATAATAATACCGGCTGAGCAGATCAGTAAA
>JAUZOW010000057.1 GCA_030706225.1 Bacteroidota bacterium
CATCATGAAAATGATTCGTCAGGAGATTTACTATAACATCGATGAATTCAAGGGAATATTAAATGATAAAAAGTTCCGGAAGTATTTTAACGGGATTGATGATTGGGATCGGCAAAAGCTGGCTCCCCGCGAATTTCCAAAAGATTTTCCGGATATTGACCTTCTGAAGAACCGTAGCTTTACTGTCAGTACAGATCTGAGCCCGAAGATACTTCAAAGTAGCAAATTGAAAGATTTTACGCTGGATGTCTTCAGGACGATGGTCCCGTATCATGAATTTCTTCGCAGAGCAATTGCGGGATAGATCAGGAAATGTGCCCGATAAGGGTATCTTTTCCTGTTACCTTTTGATTGAGAGTTATATCCAATTTTGTATCCAGAGGTAAAAGAAGATCAACCCGGGATCCGAATTTAATAAAACCCAGTTCATCACCTTGAATAACGGGTTCTCCGACTTTAGGATATGTAACAATCCGTCGTGCCACAGCGCCGGCAATCTGGCGGATCATGATCTCTTTCCCATCCTGGGTTTGAATTACAGTGGTCGAACGTTCATTCTCAAATGAAGATTTGGGATTGAATGCCACCATATGTAATCCTGGATGATAAAAATAATACCGGATCATCCCGGAAACCGGGAACCAGTTGATATGAACATTCCTTGATGACATGAAGATCGAAACCTGAAGCCGCTCTTCTTTGAAATATTCATATTCATATGCTTTCTCGATTACCACGACTTTCCCGTCGGCAGGGCACAGAATGGTGTTGTTCCCGAGCTGTTTGGAAGGTCTTCGCGGATAACGGAAGAATCGAACGATAAAAAGGAAAAAGCCTAATCCTGCAAGATAAAGAACAAGATGAAACCATGTTTGTTCCGGGAAAATATGGTTAAAACTAAGAAGAACAACGGCAACAAATAGAAATGTGATAAAAATTGTTGTATATCCTTCGTGATGAATTCTCATTTCAGATTTCAATATTTAAAAAGTGGATAAAAGAAAGTACAAAATTAGAAAAGGTGCGGATAAAAATACAACATCAAAACGATCCAGCATTCCTCCATGTCCGGGTAAAATAGATCCGGAATCTTTTACCTGGGCATTTCTTTTGAACAGGGATTCAACCAAATCTCCCATAGTACCGAAAACTGCGACAATAGCTGCAACTGAGAACCAGTCAATCAGGGAATGGTTGGTGAAAATGAGCGAAAGAAGCCAGGCGAAAAGAAATGCAAACACCGCACCGGAAATCAGTCCTTCCCATGTTTTTTTGGGCGATACTCTTTCAAATAATTTATGTTTCCCGAAAGCCATTCCTGCCAGGTAGGCTCCTGTATCATTTGTCCAGATAATAATGAAATATCCGAGCAGCAGGGTAGGGAACCCGAATTGTAAAGATGATGGACCCGTATAAAGCAGGTTCAGCAAACCAAAGGGAACAGAAACATAAAGAATGGGCAGGATTGTAAAAGCTACATTCGCAATAGGATTTTTATTTCCGGAGAAAAGTTCAAAGAAAAACAAGAATGGAAATACAGTCAGATTGATAGCTAAAAGAATGATTTTCCCTTGAAAAGGAATGAATCCGAACGTGGATAAGGCTATGGAAAGGTATACGTAAACACCCGCAAGAATTCCCGGAATGATCATGGGCTTTGCCTGAACATTATGGTAAAGCAGGAAAAACTCATAGATTCCCAGGATAACGATGATGAGTGCAACGATGGCGAAAGCGTATTGGGTGAGAATGATAGATCCTGCGATGATAGCAACAATCAGGATTCCTGTAATAGTTCTTTTCCAGAAGTTATTCATTTTCCTGGTAACGTTTTACGATGCCTTTGGCTTTTAAAAGGTTTTCTCTGTTAACGTAAACTTCAACTTCTCCAAACATGAGATAGGATGAATCTTTTTTATTTACTACCACACTTTCTATTTCTTCCATTTCAAGCAATGAATGGAGCATTTCTGCCTTATATGGCTCAGTAGTGCTATAGATTACGATCCAGTCTTTATCCATTCCTATTCTTGTTCCAGAGGGGATTCTTCAATCAGAAAAACATAAATTTCTTTTGGTCCGTGAGCTCCCAGAACTAACGTTTTTTCAATATCTGCTGTCCGGCTTGGCCCGGTTATAAAGGAAATCATTGAGGGATAACCGGATTGGTATTTTTTTCTCAGGTTATGCAGGGCATCCTTGATTTCGGGCACAAGCTGGCTGGTATATGCAAATACGAGATGTGTTTCAGGGTAGACGGATATTTTTCTGCCTGGAGTCAGCCGGGAAGAGAGAACAACGCTTCCGGTACGTGCGACAAGATATTCACAGCGGGTAATTCCCAGCAGTGCGTCAATAATTTTTGATTCATCCGGTTCAAAAGGAATTCCCCCCTGTTTCAGGATCTTTTGCAGGGTGGGGTCCAGGCAATACAGAACAGGCCAGTCTTTTTCCAGGATAAAGGATTGCAAAACGGAAAGGAATTCATCCACACTTTCGCAATACACAAACTTCCCTGATATTTTTACAAGCTCTTCTGCAAAGGTTACATCCAGAGGGTCTTTGATTTCAGGATAGACCGATGAATCCATATCAATGATCGGATACGGAAGCTCAGTTTGTTCAATCAAGGCATCTCTGATCTTTTTCAGAACCTTTTCTCTTGATGTACTTTCTTCCATCAGATTATATTATTTGATCTCAGGCGTCTGGGTTCCTTCCGGAGCTTTTTCATCCTGAGGAGCGGCGGGTTCTGAAACAACAGGCTGGGCTTTTGGCATTGATTCGATTGCAACCTGTTCATCAAATTTCCGTTTTCCAAAAATAGTTTCCAAATCATCATGGAATATCACTTCTTTGTCAAGCAGAAGATTGGCAAGCTGAGCCAGTTTTTCTCTGTTATCACTCAGAAGTTGCTTTGCTTTCACATAAGCGGATTCCACGAGTTTTGATATCTCGCTGTCGATAACTTCTGCTGTCTTTTCGCTAAAAGGTTTCTGGAATGAGTATTCCGATTGTCCTGTTGAATCATAGAAGCTGATATTTCCGATTTCCTTATTCAGCCCGAAATAAACGACCATTGCATAAGCCTGTTTGGTCACTTTTTCCAAATCATTAAGAGCGCCGGTCGATATGGTTCCGAAATTGATTTCTTCGGAAGCCCTTCCGCCAAGCGCTGCTGTAATCTCGTCGTACATTTGTTCAGTCGTAGTGATTTGTCTTTCTTCCGGCAGATACCATGCGGCGCCGAGTGCTTTTCCACGGGGGACAATAGTGACTTTTACCAATGGCTGAGCATACCGGAGCAACCAGGATACTGCAGCATGGCCGGCTTCATGGAAGGCGATCACCTTCTTTTCATGAGGAGATATAATTTTGTTCCGTTTTTCCAGGCCTCCGACAATACGATCGATAGCATCCATGAAATCCTGCTTTTCGATCATATTTTTATTTTTCCTGGCGGCAATCAGAGCAGACTCATTACAAACATTGGCTATATCTGCGCCGGAGAATCCGGGTGTTTGTTTGGAAAGAAATTCAACATCAACGGTTTCACTCAGTTTCAACGGTTTGAGATGGACTTTGAAGATAGCTTTACGTTCTTCCAGGTCGGGAAGTTCCACATGAATCTGGCGGTCGAACCGGCCAGCACGCAATAAAGCCGGATCCAGGATATCGGCCCGGTTTGTTGCAGCCAGGATGATTACGCCGGTGTTGGTTGCGAAGCCATCCATTTCAGTCAGAAGCTGGTTCAGTGTATTTTCACGTTCATCATTAGAGCCGGTAAATGCATTACGTCCACGAGCACGTCCAATGGCATCAATTTCATCGATGAAGATGATACAGGGGGCTTTTTCTTTTGCCTGGCGAAACAGGTCACGAACACGGGAAGCCCCGACTCCGACAAACATTTCCACAAAATCAGATCCGGAAAGAGAGAGGAACGGAACTTTGGCTTCGCCGGCAACGGCTTTGGCCAGCAATGTTTTTCCGGTTCCCGGAGGTCCTACCAGCAAAGCACCTTTAGGAATTTTACCTCCCAGATGTGTGTATTTTGTAGGATTTTTCAGGAAATCGACAATCTCCATGACTTCCACCTTAGCTTCTTCAAGTCCGGCAACATCATTAAAGGTTACTGTAACGCTGGTTTCCTTGTCGAAAAGTTGAGCTTTGGATTTCCCGATATTGAATATCTGGGAACCGCCACCGCCGCCACCACCTCTGCTCATCATTCGCATGATCAGGAACCATACGCCGATCAGCAGGATGATCGGGATCAGGTAACTAAGAATATTTCCCCATATATCGGTCCGTGTCGTTGAAGATGGAGGATAGGGAAATTCCTTTTTGGATTTCTGAACTTCCAGAGGGGATTTCCCGGAACGTGTAAGCTGCGCAGCCAGTGTATCACGGGTTTCCTTCAATAAACTATTGAAAATTTCTTCCCCGCCGATCTGGTAAGTATATTGTGGATTGCTTCCACTGAATGAACCAATTCCTTTTTTTATAAAATCCTTATAAGCTGTATCCCGCTGAATGCGATCCTTTTTGATATAGATCTCTGCCTTTTCCTTGTTGACAACAACTATTTTACTGACATCCTGCTTAAGAAGCATTTCTTCAAGCTGAGGCCAGGAGACTTCCTTGACAGGGTTCGAATAATTGAATACCTGGATTACAATAAAAATCACAGCAAGGAGCACGTAAATCCAGTAAAAACTGAAACGGGGCTTATTTTTCCGTTGAGAGTTGAATTTCGGAGAAATGGGATTCCTATTTTGTTTTTTATCTGCCATGCTGTCAGTTTCGTGAAATAATTAAATCTATAAAAATCAGATGTCAATTTTCGTGATTTCCGCGTCACCCCATAATTGTTCGAGGTTGTAATATTTCCGGCGGGAATCCTGAAAAATATGAACGACAATGCTAACGTAATCAATCAAAATCCATTCCGCATTTTCAAATCCTTCCATATGCCAGGGGGAGATTCCGGCTGATTTTTTGACTTCAGAAAGAATTCCGTCTGCCAGCGCTTCTACCTGGGTACGCGATGTTCCATTACAAATTATAAAAGCATCACAAACAGCTCCCTGGATTTTTGTCAGATCCATAATAACAGGATCCACGGCTTTTTTATCACCAAGAGCTTTCAGTATACTTTCTTTAAGAATATCGTCCTGACTCTTTTTTTTCTTTCCGGGCATGAATGCTTATGTGGATTATTGTACAAAGTTACTCAAATTCAGGATATAAAAAATGATAGCTTTAGAAAAGCCATGATACGCCTGAAAATCAGAAATTAGGCTTCAGGGAGTACTGCTTGTAGAATTCGGTGATATAATTCACGGTTTCTTCCGCAGTATCCGTCACTTTGAACAGATCCAGGTCGCTCTTGCTGATATTCCCTTCAGTCATGATCGTGGATTTAATCCAGTCGATTAACCCCTGCCAGTAATCCTTACAAACCAGTACGATCGGGAACCTTACCATCTTATGGGTCTGGATCAAGGTAATAGCTTCGGTCAGTTCATCCAGTGTGCCAAATCCGCCGGGCATTGCAATAAATCCCATCGAATACTTCATGAACATGGTCTTTCTGACAAAGAAATAATCGAAAGTAAGTAATTTGTTACTGTCGATGAATGGATTAGGTTTTTGTTCAAAAGGAAGAGCAATGTTCAACCCGACAGATTTGCCTCCGGCAAAATGAGCTCCTTTATTGGCGGCTTCCATAATGCCTCTTCCGCCTCCTGTAATGATTCCGAAACCGGATTTGGTAAGCAGGTAAGCAATTTCTTCTGCTAACTTATAATATTTGTTATCTTCCACGGTCCGTGCAGAACCAAAGATGGAAACACAAGGGCCAATCCGGGTAAGTTTCTGGAATCCTTCAACCATTTCCGACATGACTTTAAAAATTTCCCATGTGTCGTAACTGATTGTCTCTGACCAGCTTTTAGGCAGTATTGAATCCTGCATATTGTCTGAAATTGAGTTTTCCATAGTTGAAAAAAGTTATAGAGTAAAGGTAAAGAATTAATAATGATTCAGAAGAATATCTTTAAGATGAAAAGCGGTAAGGCTTTCCTTTACATTCATGATTGATTCAGGAGATCCCTGGCAAATGATCCGGCCTCCGTTTTCGCCTCCTTCCGGCCCCAGGTCGATAATATGATCTGCCATCTTTATGACTTCCATATTATGCTCAATGATCAATACAGTATTCCCTTTATTGACAAGCTTATCCAAGATACGTAACAATACCCTTACGTCTTCAAAATGGAGCCCTGTTGTGGGTTCATCCAGAATATAAAGAGTATTTCCGGTATCTGTTTTTGCCAGTTCGGCTGCAAGCTTTACCCGCTGGGCTTCTCCTCCTGACAGGGTAGTGGACTGCTGTCCGAGCGTTATATATCCCAGTCCAACATCATTCAGCGTCTTTATTTTCTGGAGGATCATGGGAACATTTTCGAAAAAGCCAACTGCTTGTTCAATAGTCATATCCAGAACATCGTTGATCGATTTTCCTTTGTACCGAACTTCCAGTGTCTCCCTGTTATAACGTTTCCCGTTGCAGTTTTCGCAAAGGATATATACATCCGGAAGGAAATTCATTTCAATTACACGTAATCCTGCACCTTTGCATGTCTCACACCTTCCCCCCTTCACATTGAAAGAAAACCGGCCGGGTTTATATCCCCGGATTTTAGATTCGGGTAATTCGGCAAACAATTTCCGGATTTCATCAAACACCTTTGTGTATGTTGCTGGATTTGACCGGGGAGTTCGTCCAATTGGCGATTGATCGATTTCAATCACCTTATCAATGTTTTTAATGCCTTCTATGGATTTATAAGGCAAGGGCTTAATTTCAGAACGGTAAAAATGATGGCTTAAGGCAGGATAAAGCGTTTCGTTAATCATAGTTGATTTTCCACTGCCGGACAGCCCGGTAATGCAGACCAACTTACCCAGAGGGATATCCAAATCAATATTTTTCAGGTTGTTTCCTGTAG
The DNA here is from genome assembly GCA_030706225.1 of Bacteroidota bacterium. GTDB lineage: Bacteria > Bacteroidota > Bacteroidia > Bacteroidales > FEN-979 > JAUZOW01. Next base: position 7,017 of record JAUZOW010000057.1, read on the forward strand.
CACCTTTCAGAATAAGATGCTTCCCGTTTCCAGTCCTGCGATGGGCGGGTATCTCAATTTTCCTTCTTCCGCTAAGATAATCACCGGTAAGGTTATTCTTCTGTTGCATAATTTGCGCAGGAGTTCCCTGGGCGACGATTTTCCCGCCATGGACACCGGCTCCGGGACCGATATCGATCACATAATCGGCGGCAAGAATGGTTTCTTTGTCGTGCTCTACAACGATCACGGAATTTCCGGTATCCCGCAGTCTCTGCAATGCCTGAATGAGCTTTAGATTATCATGCTGATGAAGTCCGATGCTGGGTTCGTCAAGTATATACAATACTCCAACCAGTTTGGATCCGATCTGAGTAGCCAGTCGTATACGTTGGGATTCACCTCCGGAAAGCGACCTTGCTGTACGGTTCAGGGTAAGATACCCGATGCCAACATCCAACAGGAAACGGATCCTGCTTTTTATCTCACGAAGGATTTCGTAAGCAATGACTCTTTTGCGTTCCTCGAGGCGGTCTCCCAGTTGATCAATCCATTTGTACAGGTTGACCAGTCCCATGTCAGAAAGTTCTGCAATGTTTTTGCCGTCGATCAGAAAATGTAAAGATTCTTTTTTCAGACGGGCACCATTACATTCCGGACAAACTTTCCGGTTCATGAAGCTGTTGACCCACTTCATAATACCAGCCGGCGCTGATTCTGCAGTCTGGGAGTTTATAAAACTGACAATCCCTTCAAAGTTCAGCGCATAAGAAGAAGTTACCCCGAGATATTCGTTTTTCACACGGAATACTTCATCGGTTCCATATAAAATGACGTTTATGGCATGTTCAGGGATTTCGGAAATCGGAGTATTCAGATCAAAACCGTATTTCTCACCGATGGCTTCAATTTGCTTGAAAATCCAGGTGCTTTTATATTCTCCGATAGGAACGATGCCACCTTTCCGGATGCTGATGGCTGGATTGGGGATGATTTTATGAATATCGATTTCCGAAATGGTTCCCAATCCATTACAGGTAGGGCAGGCTCCGTAAGGTGAGTTGAAGGAAAACGAATTGGGCTCCGGTTCTTCATAGGAAATTCCGGAAGTAGGACACATTAATCGCTTACTGTAATGGCGCACATTATTTGATTCCGGGTCGTAAACCATCAGGACGTCTTTCCCCTGCTTCATGGCCGTTGTGACCGATGAAACAAGGCGCTGATGAGAAGTCGCACTGATTACCAGCTGGTCGATCACAATGTCAATATCATGGATCTTGTACCGGTCCAGTTGCATACCGTGAGTCATCTCACGAATTTCTCCATCCACTCTGACTTTCAGGAAACCTTGTTTTCGGATTTGTTCAAAAAGTTCTCTGTAATGGCCTTTCCTTCCTTTAATTACCGGCGCCAGGATCCATACCTGTTTAGATTGGAAATGCGACTGAATCAGGTCGATGATCTGCTGCTCAGTATGCCGGACCATTTTTTCACCACTTGTATATGAGTATGCATCCCCGACCCGGGCATAAAGAAGACGCAGAAAATCATAGATTTCTGTGATGGTACCGACTGTCGAACGCGGGTTACGGTTGGTGGATTTTTGTTCAATGGAAATAACCGGACTTAACCCGCTGATCTTATCGACATCCGGACGTTCCAGGTTGCCGATGAACTGACGGGCATAGGCAGAAAAAGTCTCCATATACCGCCGTTGACCTTCTGCATAGATTGTATCGAAAGCAAGGGAAGATTTGCCGCTTCCGCTTAAACCTGTAAATACGACCAGTTTATTCCTCGGAATGGTAAGATCACAATTTCTCAGGTTGTGAACGCGTGCGCCAAAAATCTCAAGCTTTTCTTCCACAGTAATCTTCAAAAATTGGAGAGTTAATGAATCCGGTCAGGCGACAGCGAATCATGGAAAAATATTTTACTTTCGGGTATATTCCTGTAAAGATTGCTGATGCCTGGCATTCCGCCGTTTGGCAGCAGGATTTGATAGGTTTTACCGGATTTGTTCGGTAAGTTATAACGCCGGATCCATGGGTTCAGCTCTCTCAGCATCCGATAAGTGATTTTCATTTTTGCTGCAAAAACTGCCAGATCCGTCACAGGAGTATCCACAGTAACCGTTGTCACAGGTATTTGGGGATAAAAATCAGCCTGGCGTAAGAAAAATCCATACTTTCCGGGGTGAAGATAAAGCTCTTTCATGGCAAGAATCCGGTAAACGTAACGGGAAGTCTCTTCAACAAAGTAAAGATCATAATAACAGGTTTCATTCTGGTTTTGAATGGCTTTGCTGACTCCTTCCGTTCCCCGGTTAAAGGAAGCTGCAACCATTGTCCAGCTTTTAAATATTTCATAGGAATCCCTGAAAAAGTCACAGGCAGCCTGCGTAGCTTTTTCAACATTATAGCGTTCATCCACTTCTTCCGTGATCTCCAGTCCGTATTTTATTCCGGTTGGCTTGACGAATTGCCAGAAACCTTCGGCTCCTGCTCCGGAAACAGCATTTGAAAGATTACTTTCCGCTACCACCAGATATTTAAAATCATCCGGAATATGATTTTTTTTCAAAATGGGTTCAATAACCGGAAACCACCGGTTTGCTCTTTTAAACATCATGATGGTTGAAGAATGCATAAAAGTAACAGCCGTAATTTCCCGGTCAAGGCTTTCGCGAACATAATAGCGGTCGAGCGGGACTTTTTCCCCGGCAAAATCCATGGCAGAAGGCAGGGGAGGAACAAGAATCCTGTAATCCCTTGAAAAAAGTTCCCGGTATTTTTGTTCTTCCGTCTTCTTTTCTGAAATGGCAAAAATGAAAAACCCGGCTACAGCAATCACTAAAACGGATAAGAAAATATATTTGAATACAGGTTTCATAGGGATTATATTAAAATAAATGTTTTGTCAGAAAGGGCTGACAATTCCCCTGAAGAATGGCGCCTTTTCATCTTTCCCTGAGATTACGGGAACTGTAACACCCCAATCAACGGCAAGGTCAGGATCATCCCAACGGATACTTCTTTCCGATTCGCGGTTATAGAAGTTTGTACATTTATAGAAGAATACAGTATCTTCTTCCTGCGTAACAAAGCCATGGGCAAATCCTTCCGGAATCCAGAACATCCATTTGTTTTCTCCCGAAAGGGTTGCAGATGTCCATTTCCCAAAGGTTTTTGAGCTTTTGCGAAGATCGACGGCCACATCAATGGCTGCTCCATTCATCACACGCACCAGTTTTCCCTGGGCAAAAGGAGGCGCCTGGTAATGAAGACCCCGGATAACACCTTTCCGGGATCTGGATTCATTGTCCTGAACAAAGTTCATATCAAGCCCTGCCGCATGAAATTTTTCTTTATTATAAGATTCAAAGAAATATCCACGTTCGTCCCTGAAAACATCGGGCTTGATGATCAGAACGCCTTCAATACCGGTTTTGATAATTTCCATAGGATTATAGATCAACACATTCGTTATAAGCATGAGCTACTGCTTCCATTACGGCTTCCGACATGGTAGGATGGGGATGTACGGCTTCAATGATTTCTCTTCCGGTAGCTTCCAGCGCTCTGGCCGCAACAACTTCTGCAATCATTTCCGTGACATTTTCCCCGATCATATGTGCTCCAAGCCATGCACCGTATTTTGCATCAAAAATAACCTTGACAAAACCTTCACGAGCTCCCGCTGTTGTTGCTTTTCCGGAAGCTGTAAACGGAAATTTCCCAACCCTGAGTTCATATCCTGCAGCACGGGCTGCCTGTTCGGTCATCCCGACGGACGCAATTTCAGGATGCGTATAGGTACATCCCGGTATGTTGCCGTAATCAACCGGCTGAACAGAGGTACCGGCAATCTTTTCGACACAGGTTATCCCTTCATGAGAAGCCACATGAGCCAATGCCGGACCTTTGACAATATCTCCAATGGCATAATAGCCGGGAACATTCGTGCGGTAAAAATCATCTACTACGACTTTCCCTCTTTCCATCCGGATTCCGGTTTCTTCCAACCCGATTCCGTCGGTATTGGGTGTAATTCCGACTGCGGAAAAGATGACATCTGCTTCTATGACTTCTTCGCCTTTCTTTGTGGTAACCGTCACTTTGCATTTTTCACCGGAAATATCCGCGGAAACTACGTTCGTATTGGTCATTACTTTCATTCCCGCTTTCTTGAATGAACGTTCCAACGCCTTGGAAACCTCTTCATCTTCCAGAGGAACAACATTTGGAAGCAATTCGATTAAAGTAACTTTTGTGCCGATCGAATTATAAAACCATGCAAATTCAGAACCTATAGCACCGGAACCTACAACAATCATCGAAGCCGGCTGCTCTTTCAGTGTCATGGCTTCCCGGTAACCTATGATCTTTTTTCCGTCGCGCGGCAAACTGGGAAGTTCTCGGGACCGGGCTCCTGTGGCAATAATGATGTGTTCTGCTTCATAAATTTCTTTATTCCCGGCATCATCTGTCACCTCAACCTTTTTCCCCGGCAGGATTTTTCCCGTACCCTTTATCTGTGCAACATTATATTTCTTGAATAAAAACTGGATCCCCTTGCTCATAGATTCAGCAATGCTGCGGCTGCGCTGGATAACAGCAGAAAAATCAACCCGGACATCTCCGGTTTGAATGCCAAATTCCGAAGCATGCTGAATATTTTGCAGTATGGAAGCGCTTTTTAATAAAGCTTTGGTAGGAATACAACCCCAGTTCAGGCAAATTCCGCCAATTTCAGAACGTTCTACACATGCTACTTTGAAACCCAGTTGTGAAGCCCGGATGGCAGCAACATATCCACCAGGTCCGCTGCCAACAACGATAATGTCATAGTTCATAAATCAAATTTTAGGAATCTGCGAAGGTAGTAATTTTACTACTATCTTTGCTATACAAGCATGACTGATTTTCCTGAAATTATCATGCGGTTTGTACGGATAACCTTTTAATTTTTATATAGTATGGAAAAAAAATCAGATCCCTCAACCCGGATTTTTGACCTTCTGCAGTTTGGAGAGTACGGAGATGTCAACCCATCCGTTACTGACTCTGCAACGTATACGTTTCTTGAAGCTAAAACCATGTCGGATACATTTGCAGGGAAGCAGGAGGGATGTTACCTCTATTCACGTCACTGGAATCCCAGCAATAAATATCTGTCTGATGCGCTGGCAGCATTGGAAGGTACTGAATCAGCCTGGGTCACTGCATCGGGAATGGCTGCAATCACTACTGCAATCCTTCAATTAGTAAACAGTGGCGATCATATTGTTTCCAGTATGACCATTTACGGCGGCACATTTGCATTTCTTAATAATTATCTGAAGAAATTCAATATAGACGTGACTTTTGTAAATATTACCGATTTCGAAGAAGTTAAAAATGCGATCCGCCCCAATACGAAATTGATCTATACGGAAACGATGACTAACCCGATGCTCCAGATCTCGGATATTCCCGCTCTGGCAAAAATTGCCAATGAAAAAGGAATAAAGCTGGCGGTCGATAACACATTTACCCCTATGATCGTTTCTCCGGCGCTTCTGGGAGCTCACATTGTAATCCACAGTTTAACGAAATTCATCAATGGTAAAAATGATTGTGTGGCCGGTGCCGTTTGCGGAACGAAAGACTACATAAATTCCCTGTGTGACGTCAATTCTGGTACTGCAATGCTTCTCGGACCTTCCCTCGATCCCCTCCGTTCATCCAGCATCCTGAAAAATATGCATACACTGCATATCCGTATGAAACAACATAGCCTGAATGCTGCTTATCTTGCTGATAAATTCAGAACCGCCGGATTTAAAGTCAACTATCCTGGAATGACGGATAATCCAGGTCATGAAACCCTAAAAAAGATCATGAATGAAGGATTTGGCTTTGGCGGAATGTTCACCATCGATGTGGAAACTTCTGAGAAAGCCAATAAACTAATGGAAAAAATGGAAACCGAACAGGTCGGTTATCTGGCTGTAAGCCTTGGCTATTTCAAAACATTGTTCAGCAATTCAGGGAAAAGTACATCTTCAGAAGTTCCTGAAGAAATCCAGCACAAAATGGGCCTTCCCGAAGGTCTGATCCGCTTTTCTGTCGGACTTGATAACGATATCGAACTGACATGGAAACGGATTGAAAAATGTTTGGATGTTTTAAATGTTTAATAGAAAAGCCCAAAAGAGTTCGGGGTTTCAGGTTATTTCATCATGGATTAACCTCCACCCTGAACTCTTCTGACTTAACGGTCTTTTCACGGATTCCTTCTCCAAACGGCTTCGGCGGCATCGGCCGGGAAATAATTTTTCCATTCGTAGTAAGAATCAGGGTTGTGGGACTCTCCTTCTGTCGGAGGATCATGTAAACTGCAGCTTTTCCTTTCCATTCCTTACTTTTGGGATTATTGACAAATCTGGAACGGATATTTTTTAAATCCTTTCCTGTGATCATCGAATACCACGCCCACATACCCTTCTGTTGCTGGATTATCGGTTGGGTTTCCTTTTCCCCGGTATAAAAGGTTACTGACGGAAATTCGGCATTTTCAAATTCTTTGTCTGGTTTCAGCAGAATTGCATAACGAACTTCGGTAACGGAAGGATCAAAAGTGAGATCCTGGGTGAATTCTGTTCCGGTTTTGACTTTTCTGATTCTGATTTTTCCGGTCGTGACCGCCGGTGTAGATTGAGTTACTGGTATCGAAAGTTGCGAAAGATCTGCTTTTGTGTTCCCTACAACAGCTTCTTTGACAGAGAAAGGATTGAGTAGCCGGATGCCGAGAGGTGCATCATAAACATTTATAGTGTATTCTTTTTCTCCTGTGATTCTTGAATCAAACCGGATACCACAGGGAAGAGGCTCAGTGGCATTCTGCAAAGGATAAAGCTCGTAAACAGCGGCTTCAAATCCATCAAGCGGAATATCGATCGTTGAACCTGCCGAATACAGTTTCGGGGAGATCCAATGATAGGGATAGACTTTTTCCAGAACAAGATTGGAGGCAAAAGGATCTAAACCATATTCTGCTGACAGGTTTACCGTGATATTCGCCTGCTCGATGGCAGGATTTCTAAGGGCAAGGATTCCTTTTGCACCATTGAAGTGGACATATCCGTATGCTTCCCTGTTTGCAGGGTCACCGCCGATCATAAAAGTCTTTGAAAGGATATCGAACCGGTCCTTGGCCCAGCTCAGCGAAGATCCCATGGCATTCCATTCATCTTCCGTCAGCAGATCAGGGGAAACATAAAGCTCATACATCGAAATACCCCTTGCCAGATAGAACATCACATCGTTGGTGAATTTATTCAGCGGATCATCTTTGCCTCCAAGCCTTTCCAGATTTCCTTTGATAATGCCGTGCGTCATCAGATTGGAAACCGGAAACCAGCAGTCCTGGTTGTGAAAATCATCGTAAAGGACAAAGTCTTTGTAAGTAATGGCAGCATCACGCTCGCTGATGGAAGGTACATCGGCATAACCATAATCGGCACCCTGCATCCAGATCTGGTTGGCATATTTCAGCCACCAGGGACTGAGCCATGTTCCGGAAGTGATGTTGAGATAAGTGTTTGGGTTGATTGCCCTGACTGCCTTGCATTTGCTGATCAGTGAATCGAGAATGGCCTTTCGGGAATAGATCCCGACCGGGTGACCGTGATCCGGTTCACTGCAGGAAAACTGGATGCCGTCCCATTTAAAGTAACCGACACCGTCATTCCTGACAAAATCGGTTGCACGTTTTTTAAATAAGGCGGAATAATTTTTTCCTCCCATGCAGAGCATCGCATAGTCTATTCCTTTTCCTGTGATTTCGTAACCATGATCCTTCATCCAGGCCAGTCGCCGGGATCTGAAGGAATATCCCCCGGTGGGTCCTATCCAGATTCCCAAAGCCGTTCCCATGGTCTTTAAGGAATCGGCAATAGGTTTTAATCCATTTGGGAACATATCTTTACGCAGTGCCCAGTCGCTTTCATAGACATCCCACCCGTCATCCAGAACAAAGGCATCCAGCCGGATGTCATGTTTTTCAATCATGTTCTTCCGGAAAAGATGAATAATGTTCAGGATGTTTTTTTCATTCATAACATGAGCCGGCTCTACTTTTGGATATTCAGGCGATCGCAGGTCGTACCAGCTGTTGTAAAGAGTATAGGGCCGTGCAGGTGCCACCCGGATTCCGTCAAGATACCTGAAAAACCAGTCTTTAACATGTAAAGTGGGAGTCAACCCTTCGACCACCCAGTCGGTCTCAACAGGATCTTTGCCAACTTTCATTCCGGATTCGACAGAGCATTCCAAAGAGGCTCTGCTGGCATCAAGAGTTTTCAGTGTATTCACGGATGCCGGATATTCATGTCCGAAAAAAGCGCCGGTTGTGGAAAAGGTCATGGCGACCGGTTGTCCGAAACCGCCGTTTTTAATAACAGTCAGGGACTGCAGCAGGTCAGCCTGTTCGGATGACTTTTGCAGAGTCTGGTTTGACAAAGAGCTTTCCTCCCGCATAGTGCTGATTACTCGTCCC
>JAUZOW010000058.1 GCA_030706225.1 Bacteroidota bacterium
CTCCTTCAGGGAGGGGAAATATTTGTCGTGGTTACCTTCATGCTATCGTTATGGATCCTCTCCGAGGATAGCGGTTTTGCGTCATAATCACGAAATAGCAAAACTGTGAAACAGTGAAACTCTGAAACTCTGAAACTTTTTCGCGTCACGCGTCACGTGTCACGCGTCACGATTTGTCACGTGTCACGATAAAATGTGAAGCTTTTTTCTTTTCAGCCTTAAACTATTTGTCACAACCGAAACCGAACTAAACGCCATAGCAGCTCCGGCGATCATAGGATTCAGCAGGAAACCGGTGAAAGGATAAAGAATTCCTGCTGCTACAGGGATCATTAAAACATTATAGAAGAACGCCCAGAAAAGATTCTGGCGGACAGTACGGACGGTAGCATGTGAGAGTTTAATTGCGGTTTCCACTTTTGAAAGGTCGCCCTTAATCAGCGTAATCTGGGCGCTTTCCATAGCAATATCGGTACCGGTTCCCATAGCAATACCGATATCAGCCAGCGCCAGGGCAGGTGAATCGTTAATCCCATCGCCGATCATAGCTACCTTTCTCCCCTGTTTTTTTAACTCACGGATATACTCCGCTTTACCGACTGGTGTAACTTCTGCCATGAAATGATCGATTCCGGCTTCATAGGCTATCTGTGAAGCGATACCGGCCGTATCACCTGTGAGCATATGAAGCTGCAAGCCCATCTTTTTTAAATCATTCACTGCAGCTGGAGAACTGGCTTTCATCGGATCGGAAAACAGAACAATCATAATAACTTGTCCGTTTCTCGAAACATACACCCGTGAAGCGGATTTCCTTTCAATACGGTTTTCCTTTGCCTGTATATCTTCCGGAAAGATTCCGCTGTTTTCGAGAATAAAGCTCCTGTTTCCAATATGATAAACATCTCCCTCAACCCGCGCTGTAACTCCTTTGCCGGGAGTGCTCGTAAAATCAGTAACCATTAACGATTCTTCCGAACCTGAATAATATGCCGATAACGCCGAAGCAAACGGATGTTCCGAATGTCTTTCGATAGCTGCAACTGCTTTTTCAACTTTTTTGCCGATCTCTGTATCCTTTATCTCCAGTGATTTTTCACGTATGACTTCCGACACTTCCGGTTTCCCTTTTGTGATGGTTCCGGTTTTGTCGAATACGATCGTATCGAGGTTACAGGCGGTTTCAAGGCTTTCGGCATCCCGGATAAGAATACCGTTTTCCGCTGCCCGGCCTAGCCCGACCATCAATGCAGTCGGCGTGGCAAGCCCCAGTGCACAGGGACAGGCGACGATAAGTACGGTGATGGCGGAAATGAAGGCAAAAGGCAAACCGGATGCCGGATGCTGGATACCGGATACCGGATTGATAAAATACCAGATAAGGAATGTAATCAGTGCAACACCCATCACACTTGGGACAAAGATCGAGGCTACTTTATCTACCTGTTTCTGGACGGGAGCTTTGCTCCCCTGTGCTTCTTCCACAAGCCGGATGATTTGAGCCAATACGGTTTCACTGCCGATTTTTTCGGCAACTGCATTCAGGGTCCCGAATTGATTGAGAGTACCTCCGATCACTTTATCTCCGGATTTTTTCTCTACCGGCAAAGATTCCCCGGTGATCATGCTTTCATCAATATAACTAGTCCCTTCCGCAATTTTCCCATCTGTCGGAATTTTTTCCCCCGGACGGATGATCATGATATCTCCAATTCTGACTTTTGATATCAACACCTCCTTTTCAACTCCGTTCCGGATAACATGTGCAGTTTTCACTCCCAGGTTGAGCAGCTTCTTAAGAGCTTCCGAAGTTTTTGACTTTGCCCGGTCTTCCAGATATCTTCCCAGTGAAATAAAAGCAATGATCACCGCGGATGCTTCGTAATAAACATGAGGTTCCATCCCCCTGGAAATAAGGAATCCCGGGAAAATTGTATTAAAAGCGCTGAACAAAAAAGCGGTTCCTGTACCCAAGGCTACCAGTGTATCCATATTGGAGGATAAATGCCGGGCACGTTTCACCGCAATGATAAAGAAATTTCTTCCAAACCAGCCCAGTACCGGAACCGACAAAATCATCATTATCCAGTTGGCATAGGGCATATGATGGAAAACCATTGCAATGAGGACGACAGGTACGGAAAAGATCAGCGACATGATGGCATTAAACCGGAGCTTACGAAGTTTCTCCGTTTCTCTCTCTTGCTCCTGCTCAGGCGTCAGTTCATTGGTAGCTACGAGTTTATAACCAATGCCCTCCACTGCCTTCACCATTTCTTCCATTGTTACGATCTCAGGGTCATATTCAATGGTAACCCGTTCATTGGCAAAATTTACATTTGCTGTGACAACTCCATCCAAAGCCCCAAGCATACTCTGAACGCTGGATGCACATGAAGTGCAGGACATCCCTTCAACTTTCAGAATCTCTTTTTTCATATCATAAATTTTTTACAAATTTAAATCAATTCTAAATAGAGAGAAAGAGGAAATTTGTGTATCTGATCTTTATCAGTGATACTAAAATTTTCAGAATGAAATAAATACTTATTTATGAATCGCACCATCTGTCTCATATGAGTAATTATTCTGTACTGAAATTTTTATTTTTGCTTTTTAAATTTTTTTTTCAATATGAAGATTAAACCGACACCTGGTCAATTCATCATCTTAACAGTTATACTGTTATGCTTCATAAATTTCATTCTGTTTTTTTCGAACCTTCATTGCGGATTCTTTTGTTGGGATGATAAAGCCGTTGCACTTGCCCCCCTTGTCAAAGAACTATCTATTAAAAGCATAATTAAAGCTTTTACAAATTACCATGTGGGATTGTATCATCCGATGACAACCCTTAGTTTTATGATCGATTACCATATTGGTAAAGGTTCTCCGTTCCCGTTTCATCTGACCAATATAATTCTTCATACCTGTAACACCCTTTTGCTATTTTTTGTCATACGGAAATTATGCGGAGATATAAGGGTTGCAGTTATTGCAGGTCTGATATTTTCAGTAAATCCCATACATATTGAATCGATTGCCTGGATATCTTCAAGAAAAGATCTTTTATATGCTTTCTTCTATCTTACCTCTTTATACTTCTATATTAATTACATTGAAAAGTCAGGCAAATCAGGCTATTGGCTTTCCTTATTAGCTTTCACATTTTCTTCGCTATCCAAAGTACAAGCAGTCACATTACCCCTTTTGCTCTTTATTTTGGATTTCGTTAAAACCAGAAAAACCGATATTAAAACCATACTGGAAAAAATACCATTCTTTTTCATCGCTATTCTGGTTGGTATTATCAACATTTATGCTCAAAAAGGATATGGATATTTAGGGTATGGTAATGATTTCTCATTGCTTGAAAAATTATTTCTGATTTTGCTCAGTTTATCACAGTATTTATTTAAAACAGTGATGCCTGTAAGCTGGTCAATATTTTATCCGTATCCTTTCTTACCCGGGCAATCTGTTCCTTTTAAGCTTTATCTTACTATATTTTTGTTCATAGGAATCATAGTTCTAATTGCATACTTAAGAAAATATGGAAAAAGAATTCTCATTTTTGGAATTTTATTTTACATTATCAATATAGTGACCGTGTTCCCTGCCACATTCCACAGGGATTCCATTATTGCAGAGAGGTATCTCTATTTAGGATCTATTGGAATCATTCTTATGATAAGTTTCCTGTCAGTATGGTTAATGGATCACTATCAAAAGCTTAAGATTCCTGTTGCCGTTTTTATGTCGGCCTATATAATATTTCTTTCCATTTCATGCTTTACCCGGAACAAGATTTGGGGTAATCAAATAGCATTATTTGAGCATGCCTTACTGAAATATCCAGATTCTGATATTATTTTAAACACTTTAGGAAGCCTTGAAATACAGGCGGATAAATATCCACTTGCAATTCAGCACTTAGACAAGGCTATAAAATTGTCCCCCGGTTATTGTGAAGCCTATTACAACAGAGGGGTGGCCTATGATAAAACAGGACAATACGAACTGGCGATTTCTGATTTTTCTTCAGCGATAAACCAAAACCCGAATTATGATGAGGCATACTTCGCAAGGGGAAATGTTTTCAAAAAAGTATCTTCTTTTAATCTGGCATTGAATGACTATTCACAAACGCTGAAAATCAATAATTTTCATTTAGGTGCACTTCAAAACAGAGCTATCGTCAAAGGTTACCTTGATGATTTCCGGGGAGCAGTTGATGATCTGAATAATGCAATTGCCATTGACCCTGGAAATTCTACGTGTTATTACCTTAGAGGGATAGCTCTGTTTGAACTTGGATACGATGGTTGCCCCGATTTGTTGAAAGCTCTGGAAATGGGGTATTCAACTGCAGAAAGGGCGCTTGAACATTATTGCAGGTAATAATTGGAAATCGACTTTTATCACCTCAGCCACAAATAAATTGTTCCACTTGCACTGCCATGATACCAGTCCACTTTATATTTTGAAGGGCAATCACCGTTAGTAATCAATTGGTTATTGCTGTCATAACCGAACGTCAGTGTGGCTCCGGAATTGTTTTCAGGCATTGTGATCACTTTCACCCCTGAACAGGGATCAAAATCACAAGCTTCTTTTAAAATCAGCGATACCTGGATCTGATCGTAAAATACTTTTCCATTGCGGGTAGTTCCCCACATTACCAGATTCTGATAGTTGCCAGAAGTTCCGAAACCATCAATAGTCATGACAAATGCACCCAAACTACCGGTATAAGTGATCTGACGGGCTACATTCCAGACTTTTGCAGTACCGTCATCAAACGTACAGCTTAATGCTCCCCATTCTTTATTTACCAGTGAATTGATATAAGTTCCTACCATAAACAGTAAACCTCCGGAAACATTTTCATGAATTTTAGTTCCATTCATTGTTATTGATTTTCCGGTAGCAACCCGGGTTATCTTCAGGTTTTTATAAACAACCGTCACGGTGGCTCCTGCCTGATACCAATGAGTTCCTGTTTTTTTCTTAATCTCGACCTGTCCTGTTCTGAATAGTTTGTTGTTACAGTTATGCCCGTTATAAGTAATGTACAGGGTTATGGTATCATTCACGACAGTAGAAGAATCGACTGTAGCATTACAGGGAATTCCCATCGTCGATTTTTCCTGCCCGTTTCCGTTCATGACTTTGTTGATGTCATTATCAATTTCGTCATTGCATTTCTGCATATTGTTTTCGTCCTGGGAAAGTTCCTGAACTGAAGAAGAATCCCCATTGGTTGTAGTTGTGTTTTCCTTTTTGCATCCGGTGATTACAAGAAGAGATGCTGCAAAAAGAAGAAATCCGAACTGAAAGATTTTTTTTGATTTCATGGTTGTTTTTTTACGTGTTTCTGATGTTTATACACAATCAAGTTGCCACACCCTGATTCAACAAGGAAATTTTTTAAAGAAAAAATCTTGTCACTTTGCCACTATTAATGACAGTTCCGTTACAGCACAAGTACCGAAAAAGCCCACAGCACCTGAACTTAGATTGGATTGAACATTGGCATTTTCCGTTGGGAAAAGCCCTCCCTGCCAGGTAGTTTCAAGTAACAATTCACGGATATATTCTGCATGTGCAGGATTCAGGGAATATCTTTTTTCATCAATAATACTGCCTGCCGGGAAAGAAATTTTTTCGGCAACCGGAGCAAAAATTTCTGTGACATCCAGTGTCGGGAGAGTATAAAATAAAAGGCGGGCATGGGTTGAAAGGGAATCCTTGTTTTTAAAACCGGAAACGTTTGACCAGTCGATCAGTATCTCCCACATAGCCGGCGACCCGGTAGTGAAGGCTGAAGCTACAAAATCTATGTGATATAATTCATCGTCATCATTTCTGGCATATCTAAGCTCATTAAAAACCGTACCCGGAACCATATATGTTTTTGCAGTATATATCTCTTTTCCGTAATAGATTTTCAGATTATAATTTTTGTTTACCCGGCAGAAGAAATAGGACGGTGTCTGATAATTTCCCGGATAATCTGGTTTTTCTGTCAGCGTCCATACCGAATCCTCATTACTGACAAGCACTGTGGCACCGGTTAATGGTTGAGGTGTCTCATTCAATTGACTAACCGGACGGGTGAGTTTGATAACCTGGATTCCCTCTTGGTCTGTCAGAATTCCATCTACAGCAATGAGACGGGAAACGTTTCCTGATACCGGCCAATCGGTTTTCCTGGAACAACCTGCCAGAAAAATCAACAGAAGAATATATGCAAGTATCTTTTTCATTAAAATTTGAACTGATAATTAATGGAAGGAACGATTCCTGCAACGGAAATAAGTGTCGGAACCCGTTCATCTTTCCCATTCATATCCGAAGGGACAATGAAACTTCCGTCATCTTTCATAACCTTGTTAAACGATACCGAAAAGGGGTTATTCCTTCCGTAGGCATTGTACAATGTAACGACAAGCGAATGTTTGAATCGGCTTTCCGGTTTGTTGAACCGGTATGTGACTGAGATATCCAACCTGTGATAATCGGGTAACCTGTCGTTATTGCGAGATCCATAGACAGGAATTGTATAACCGTTATTATAAAAAAAACCGATGGGAGTCGTAACAGGCATTCCTGTCATATACATCCAGTTAGCCGCTATCATCCACCGGTTCCGGGTATCATAGGCAAGATGGATGCAAACATTGTCCGGAGTGTCAAAGTTTGAAGGATAATTCTTGCCTTCATTTACTTCAGGAGTATGCACCCATGATCTCGACCAGGTATAGCTGATCCATCCGCTAAGCTTCCCTTCCGGTTTGCGAAGCATAATTTCAAGTCCATACGACCAGGCCTTCCCGAATCGGAGTTCACCTTCAAGCAAGGGATTGTATAACAGGTCAGCATGATCCTTGTAATCCATGTGATTCATGAAATTTTTATAAAATGCGTCTGCCGAAAAAACGAGCCCTGGTTTCGAAAAAAAATGGGAAAAATCCAGGCTGTACTGGTCCGTTTTCTGGGGTTTAATATTAGGTCCGGAAGGGATCCATATTTCTAATGAAGTAAATGGTCCGGTCGAATTGGAAACCGTTTGAAGAAATTGTGTCATCCTCGAATAACCGGCCTTTATGTTTGAATTTGGACTGAATTCAAACGAAATGGATACTCTGGGTTCGACGGCGATAAAGGATGAATAATTTAGCAAGGCAGATTTAGATACTGTATCTATAACCTTGTGGTTTGCATCAAAAAAATAAAGGGTGGCCGGTCCCAGGTCTTGCCAATAAGGAACTCTTACTCCATAATTAAGTAAAAGCTTTTTCCTAAGCTGCTGCTGGTTTCCCAGGTATATATCGTATTCTATGGAATGATATTGAGACACTTCCGGAATGTCGGTAACGTCATTCGATGAATTGTGAACATTACCGGGATCTATGTCCCGGTAATTTACTTTCACACCACCCCGGATGGTATTTCTGGGATTTAAATACCAGGTCAGGTCAGATTTCAGGCTTACATCCGCGATCATCGAATTCCAATAGTCTTTTTGTTCCTGCGAAAGGAACAGATAATAATGATATTTACTGTAAATCAATGTAGTATTTGAAAAAAGACGGTGGTTGAAGATATGATTCCAGCGCAGGGTCCCCGCCAGGTTATTCCAGCTTACTCCGAAAGTTCTGTAGGAAGATTCCGTAATACGGTCAAAAACATCTTTCCCGGTATAAAAAGTCAGAAAAATCCGGTTGTTTTTATTGGCGATCAGGTTCATTTTGGCATTAATATCAAAGAACCAAAGGTTGAAACTGCCATATGAACGGGCAAAATAGTTAAGCCAGTTTAATGTAGAAAGTCGTCCGGAAATAAAGAAAGAACTCCGGTTTTTCCAGATGGGTCCTTCTGCCGATGCGTATGACATATATGGACTCAGGTTTCCGGAAAAGCCAAAATGCTGATCATTTCCTTCCTTTGCTGTTACATCAATCACTGAAGAAAGACGCCCCCCATATTTCGGAGGGAAATTATCCTTGTAAATCATTACATCATTGATCGCATCCGGTGAAAGAGCAGAAAAAAAACCAAAAAGATGGGAAGGATTATAAATGGGTGCTTCATCCACCAGGATCAGGTTCTGGTCATTATTGCCGCCTCTGACATAAAAAAGAGAAGAACCATCGCCATAAGAACGGATTCCCGGTAAAGTTTGAAGGGATCGGATAAGGTCGGGGTTACCGGCAAATGCTGGCATTTGTTGTATTGATCTGGAATTCAATGCCATGATCCCGGATTGCTGCTCTTTTAATTCCGATTCCAGGCGGGAGCCGACAATCTCTATTTCCTTAATATCCCGGGCTGATTCTTCCATCTCAATCTCCAGCGTATAATCTTTATTCAGCCGGATCTGACGATTGATATCCTTATAACCCACGTAGGAAACAACAAGGGAATAATCCTTTTCCGGCAGGGTCAGGGAAAAGAATCCATAAGTATTTGTTACAGTTCCTGTCTTATTGTCTTTTGTATGAATGTTTGCACCTATCAAGGCTTCGCCAGAACTCTTTTCCTTTACATATCCGTTGATGGTGAAAGACTTGCGGATTTCCTGAGTTACAGAAGGAAATTCTGAAATTTCCTTTTCTCCGGGTTTCAGAACGATCTGACTCTCCACAACGAAATACCTGATTTCCAGTGGCTTCAGCAGTCTGTCCAAAACCTGGTACACCGGCATTTGCTTCGCCTGGATAGAAACCTTCTTTTCGATCGGAATATTTTTGGGATTATAGGAAAACCGTATTCCGCTCTTATCTTCAATCAGCCGAAGAGTTTTTTCAAAAGATTGATTATGAATATTCAGAGAGATTCTCCGATTCAGATCCTGACCTGTAATAATTTGAACGGTAAGGAAAAAGGATATGAGAATCAGGCTTATTCGCATCCCTTCCCGGTAATTTCAATGTTCTGGCCGGATTTTTTGAAATTCAGGTCCAGGGTCGCTTTCAGCACCTCAAGAACCGAAGGGAGAGATTGATTGTTGAAGGTGGCAGTTAGTCTGCAGGAAGTCAGTTTCGGGGAAGCAATAGTAAAATGGGTACGATATACTTTGTTCAGAATCTGAGTGACTCTTCCAAGGGAATCATCATTAAATACTATCAGATGGGTTTTCCATGCCAGAAAATTCGGATCCTCATTAACTGTCACGTTGATACGATGATCTTTCATATCGATCTCGGCACAGTTTCCCGGTTTGAGGTAAATTCCTTTTGAAGGTTCATTGTCAAAATATAGTATGACACTCCCTTTATTGAGAATGACTTCCATTTTTTTCTCAGCATAATGCGTATTTACGTAAAAAGAGGTGCCGGTAACTTTCACCCGCATTTCGCCTGCCGTTATGATAAAGGGTTTCTTTTGGTTATGTGATACTTCAAAATATCCTTCACCCTCCAGCGTGACATTTCTCTTGTCTCCTCGGAAAAAGGCAGGATATCCAAGAACCGATCCTGCATTGAGCGTCACAGCTGATCCATCGGGAAGTGTCCCTGAAAGTACGTTGGAAGAAGCAACCATTTTTTTCTGAAGAGGGATCGACAAATAGTTGTAAAGGAAATATCCGGGAATAAGAAGGATGATGATGACTGCAGCAATCTGAAGAACCCGTTGAAGCGTAAAATTCAAGAATACAACCTGATGCATTGGAGTCACCTGGTTTTTTTGTTCCGGAACACCGTTGATCTTTCTTTCCAATTGTTCCCATTCCAAATCCAGATCCGTATCTGTTTCGATGAAATCTTTCTTTAGCAGATTCCATGCAGAATAGTATTCTTTTAAGGTTTCCTGGTTCTTCTCATCCTTTTTTACCCATACTTCAAGCTCCTTGATCTCGCTCCGGGTTGCCTCGCCAGATAAATACCTGGTAATCAAAACATCATAATATGAATCTTGTATATCCATAATTTACCTGATATTTTATACACCCGAAATTCCTTTTACCCTGATCAGGGAGAACAGAAATATTTTATAATACCGGTAATATTCTTTTCTTTTCACTTAATTCCAGTGTTCTGACATGCAAATAATAACAATTAAAACAGGCATGAATTCTTTCAGCCGGATTCTGAAATGGGCCAGTGCTTTTGAGATCTGAGTCTCTACTGTTTTTACAGAGATATTTAAGCGCTGGGCAATTTCCTCATATTTAAGATGTTCATTCCGGCTTAATTCAAAAACTTCCCTGCATTTTTCAGGAAGTTCAGCCGTAGATTGAAGGATCCGAAGGGTGATTTCCGATTCTGTCAGTCGTAAAGGTTGTTCATAAAAAGCATCCTGAGGAAGATTTTCCAGCGACAGAAGTTCATCGCTGAATTTTTTGGTATTCCGGAGATGATTCAGGCATTTATTCCGTACGGAAGTAGAAAGATATGAAGTGACGGAACGTTCCGGATCAATGGTTTCCCGTTTTTCCCAAAGTCCCATGAATGCATCCTGAACAATCTCATGGGCAGTATCCTGATCTTTAACATATCGCAAGGCGAAATAGGTAAGCGTCTTGAAATGCATCCTGAAAAGTTGTTCGAAAGCTGCCTTGTCGAATGAAGTCATTTGTGAGATATGGGTACCGGTTAGCTAAATTAACTGAAAAAGTTTAAATTACAACTACGGTTTCTTTTCCACACGGCTTTTTATTCCGTTCATTATTTTAAGGGGCGTCTCCGTGATGACCATGTTATACAGCCATGCCGGAATATTTCCACCGGGGTCGACAAAACCTTCAAGCGTCACGTGAATGAGATTATTTCCGATGGGTTTCAGATCCCATTTTTGCCAGTAATTTTTGATACGGACTCGTCCCGGTTTTTCAGGAATCACATTAGGAAGCGGCTTTGCAAACACGACCTTTTCTCCGGTTAACGGGTCAACCGTGATTTTTGCTTCCACACATAAATCGCGATCCGTCAAAGGCCAGGGAACATGATAAACCAGATAATAACGGATCCGTTTATCTGTTTCAAAAGAAAGCACATTGATCTCCTTCAAATTTTCATCCCACCAGTCAACATTCTTTACATTTCCTATGTACATGCTTAGTTTTTCCATGGTTGTATGCAGGATTGCTTCACCACGGAATGATTTGAGATCAGAATTTTTTTCAATACGGGTATATATCTTTATTCCATTTCTCTCTTTTATAAACGTCCAGTTCTGAGAGAAAAGATCATTAGGAATAGCCAGGGATATAGAAAAAACAAAAAAAGCCAGTAGCAGAGTCAGCTTCATTGATTGTTAAAATTGTTCTGCAAAATAAAGAGATTTTTTGAAATCCGGATAATGGCTTGATGTTTCAGGGTTCAATCCAAAGCACTGAATTTTTTGTATTGTACTCATTGGATTCCCATTGGTTGTTATCCGGATCCTCTATCCATTTATTATCGACAATGAACTTGTAAGTATATTTTCCCGGGCTCAAGTGGATCGGAAGCACCCAGTGATTATCGCGGATGATCATTTGATAGTTTTCCGGGCTCCATCCCGAGAAGTTCCCTGTTACAACCACTTTCTTTGCAAAGGTATAACCGTCAAGAATAAAAGTATGGTTCGGTTTAATGGTAAGATACGAATTGGTAACACCTCCGGATATTACGGTATATGGATTATCCGGGTCGGTAATCCAGGTACCGTCAAGAATAAATTTATATTCATAATTACCTGGAGCCAGGACATATGGCATTTCCCAACCGGTTTTTGTACGTCTCATAAGCATTTCTCCGTCATTCCATTCATTGAAATTCCCTGCAACAATTACTCTGTTGGTTTCAAGATGCCCTTTAAGCCTGAAATAGAAAGTATCGCCGATAGCCACATAGGAATTGACATTTCCCCTTCCATCCTGACGGTTTGCCTTATTGACCGGATCGGGGATCCATTCGCCATCGACGATGAATTTATAAGAATGTGTGCCTTCCCGGAGAAACATATATAACACCCAGCCGCCTGAAGTTCGGACCATCGGTAGCTGCTTGGTGTTCCAGCCGTTAAAGCTCCCGGCCACTCTGACATTTTTTGAATTCTGGAAACCTTTCAGGAAAAAACGGTAGTTATAGCAAAAAACCACCGAATTTTTCCAGCTGCTATGGTCATTTTCGTGAAGTTTATTATATGGATCTTCCATCCATTTTCCATCTACGATGAACTTGTAGGTGTATTTTCCCGGCGACAGCTTAACAGTCACAATCCATCCGCTGTCGGTTTTCGTCATAGGAGTTTGCCGGGTCGACCAGTTATTAAAAGTACCTGCAAGGAATATCTGTTTGGCTTCCTGCCTTTTGGGAATGTAAAATGTTGCTTTCCCATTCCGGTAACTGAATACATTGAACAAAGTGAAGCGATTAACTCCGAATGTTTCCGATTCACGCTTATTAACACCATAAGCATTCATCCAGCGGTCGTCAAGAATGATCACATTCCCGGTATTTGTCGGAGAAGAAGAAGCAACCAGTGGTTTAATGATTTTGTAAACATCAGAGTTGACTTTTATTATCTTCCAGGTACTTCCACCGGCAGTAATCTCATCTTTGCCGTTATATATATTTAAAACCAATGTAGTATCCAGGTCAAAGAGATGTGCTACTTCAAGTTTTTGGGAATGAGTCCAACTTTTCTGGAGGGTAAAGGACATGTTTCCGTCTTCCACACGGCAGATCTTTGAAGGATCAAACTGAGCTCCGGCATGATAATACGCAACCAGGAACATCAGGATAAAAATCCATTTGAAACGTTTCATGGTCTACCTCCTTTCTCAAAGGCTATTTTAACATCACGCGTCACCAGGTTAATGGAAAGGACTCCTTTTTCCAGGAAATCATATCCAAGCATGCCGTCAAGAGGGTGGTCGAATGAAGCGGACATATTTTCAAGACTGGTGATGATGACCGGCATGTTTGAAAAAATTTTCCCTTCAATCCTAAAATCGTTCAGTAGTCCGTAAAAAACATCGGCCCGGGCTTTTCCCATACCAGTAAGGTTCGAACGGCGGGTTATGATCACATGATCCATGATCTTTCGGGGAAGCCAGCTGCTCAGAACATTGGATTCGGCGCCTGTATCCAGGCAGAAGGTCAGGATTTTGCCGCCAATGGACGACTTCAGAAAAACAATGTTCTTATACAAATCACATCGCTGGGTAATGTCGCAACGGAATTCGGCATCTTTCAATGAAAACCTTTTTCCTTTCTTATCCAGCCGATACAGCATCAATTGATTCCGGTTTACATCTATAATTACTTCCATATCCCTGAAAACAGAAAACCCGAACAAACCGAATATTTTAACTCCACGACGATTTTCCAAATGCCCAAGATCCATTACGTCAGCAGAAATATTGTATTTTACAATCCCCGAAATATCAAGTCGTCTGACAACTGTCCGGGTAACTTTGTCTGTCATTCCGGTTATTCCTCCGGATTGCTGCTCATCCTTTGCAATATATTTCCGGAAATAAATACTGTTCAGAACCAGTTCCTGGGAACCGGTATCAAACATAAAATTTCCGGACTCACCGTCGATGCTTGCTTCAATCATGAAAAGTTGACCAACCCGTTTTAAAGGTATGGATACGACAAAAGGAACATTCTGCACCGGATCTTTTGAAATTCTGTTTCCGGGAAAGAACAGCGTCTGAATTATTGAATAGTCCGGCACGTCCTTTCCGGGTTTACAGGACGCCACATCCGGCAAGCAAAACAGTGCGGTAAGAAATACGAGAAAAGGCAGAAGCTGGTTTCTTTTCATTGGGATAAAGATATGAAAAATACTGAATCCCGGATGCTTTGTTTAGGCCTGAAACAGGCTGACTTTTTTTACCTATAAGCTGTTAATTTTTAGGATTTTTGCTTATATTTATAGATTACAAATTCATCCCCGTTGAGGAGATGAAAAGAAGTTATTTTTATTAATTCTAAAAATGAATCGTTATGAAAAAAATCAAGGTGGGGCTGCTGTTGACGATCGTGGCGATTCTTTCAGGGTTAATCGCCTGCAATCCGAATAAAAAAAAGGAAAAAATCACCGACATTCCGGTCACTACTTCATCAAAAGATGCCCTGAAATTATTCAGGGATGGGTTGGTCTTTTATGATCAGGGAGATTACCTGAAATCACGGGATTTGTTTGACAAAGCCACTCAGAAAGATCCAAAGATTGCAGTCGCCTATCTGTTACAGCTATCCGCAGACAACACTCCGAGAGAGGTAATTGATGCTCTCGAAAAAGCAAAAGAGAACGTGGAAGGTGCCAGTTATTGGGAAAAGATGTACTACAACTTGTTTGTAACCTATGTTACCAATAACTGGGATAAGCGGATGGAGATCGTGAAGAAAATCGACAGTGCATATCCGGATGCACCGCGTGCCAAAGTGGATCTGGGAACGGTTTACCAGGATGGCAATAATATAGATCAGTCCAGGTCTTGCTTTTCGAAAGCATTGCAAATGGATTCAGCATGGGCTGGCAGTTATTCCGCCATCGTTTACTCTTATCTGTTCTATGAGCCAAAGAATTTGAAAAAAGCAGAAAGTTATGCGCAGAAACTGGTAAAGCTTTCTCCCAAAAGCGCCGGAGCAGAAATCGTTATGGGAGATTGTTATCGTGCAGAGGATGACCTTTTGAAAGCCCGCGATGCTTATGCAAAAGCCATTCAACTGGATCCTACATTCCCTATCAGCTATTACAAGAAAGGTCATGCCAATACTTTTCTGGGCAAATATGAGGAAGCCCGCCAGGATTACGCACAAGGTGGGAAACATGATCTGACACCGGCAGGAGGCGACATATATATCGGGAATACATATTTATGTACCGGTAATTATAAAAAGGCACTTGACTATCTGACAAGCCAGGCAAAGATGTTGGATAAATCCAAACTGTCGGAAGAGAAAAAATCACTGGCCCGCTATAATTATTATTCTAATTGTTTTCTGATCGCTTTTCATAATGGGGATAAGAAAACAGTACAGGATATGATTGTCAGGCTGGAACCCCTAAGTGTTTGGATGGGAAAAGAAATCGGGAAAAAGGAAGAAGTGCTTAATCAGAAAGCATATATACTGTACCTGAAATCCTTGCAGAACGCAATGAGCGGTAAGCTTGATGCGGCAAAAGCCAGGGCCGAGGAGATAAAAACAACCGTCGAGCCTATCGAAAATCCCAATAAATTGTCGAACTATGAAATGGCTATGGGCTATATATGTATGCAGGGAAAGAAATATGACGATGCCGTTGCTCATTTCGAAAAAGCCCAGCAAACGCAGATCTACAACAAATACTGGTTAGCCATGGCATACGAGAAAGCTAAAAAGGAAGATCAGGCAATTGGATTGTTTAAAGAGATCTCAATGTACAATTTTAACGACCCGGGATATGCCCTGATTAAGAAAGAAGTAAACGAACTCCTTAAAAAAGAAAGCGGAGGGAATAAAAAGTAATACCGGTTACGGCATTTAATTTTTGTGGGCCCACAAGGACTTGAACC
>JAUZOW010000059.1 GCA_030706225.1 Bacteroidota bacterium
CCTTTATCGGATAATGGCCACAGGAAAGCAAGAAGATTTCCGAAATGCTGGGTGATGAACCCGCCACCGTATCCGTAAGCTCCGGCAGTAAAGCTTTCTGCAAACAGCCGGCTGGGAAATATTATCCAGAGAGCGATCATGGCGACTTTATCGGTCAGCTGCAGATGAGTGGTTTTTTTCATCCCGAACCATTTCGAATGGCTTCGTTTTATAAAAGCAAGGAGTAATCCCACAATAATGAACATGAGGATCAAATCCATGGAAAAGCGGAAAAAACCGGGAACAGTAAAGATTTCAAAGGGAAGTACTCTCTTGTCATGAATGAAAAACTTCAGAAAAATGGGATAGTATGGAGGATTAATCCATAGTCCGCTGTAGATACGGGATTCCATATTGCCCACGATGATCAGCAGAAACCATCCGAAAGCAAAGCTCATATGCATATAACCCAGGAGGGGGTTTTTTTTGAACATCCTGCGGTGGAGAAGACTTTCAAAAAAGATCTCTTTGCAGGCGTAAAGCAATTTTACACTTCGGAATCCTTTCCGGAATTTTTCCCGGTCATCGGGATCCAGATCTCTAACCCAATTATAATATCTTTTTCCAATGTAAATGAAAAGGAAACACAATCCCAGGAAAAAAGGTAATACGAACAGGTTAAAGGTCATAGGTTGTTGAACTCGAGTATTTTATGTATAGAAAGAATCAGGTTTCTCAGATTTACTCCCCTGGGGCAAACCGTCTGGCATTTTCCACAGAGCATACATTTCTTGATCTCTTTTTTCAGGGAATGGGTTTCACCTCTCATCATCAGAGTATGAACTTTCCGGATATTGAAATCCGTGAATTGCCTGGCAGAGCATGTAGCCGTGCAACCTCCGCAGGAAATGCAAATATTGACGGAGGGTTCCATGGTTTCAAGCCAGTAAACGGGTTCTTTACTGTTCTGATCGTAATTGATCTGCCGGTCAGGATTGATTGTATATCCAAAATCTTTCATTTATTCAGCCTGCCATTCTTGAAAAATATTCATAAATCTTCAGTGCAGCTGCTCTGGCATCGGCCAGGGTATTTCCGACGGAGACAGGTCCTTTGACGGCTCCGGTCAGAAACAGTCCCGGAACCGTTGTTTCATTAGGTTGAAGATGCTCATCGGATGGCATCAGGAATCCATCCTCACCAGACAGGGCACCTGCCATATCAGCTAATTTCTTTGTACCGGCAGAAGGGGTCATTCCGACCATAAGGATGAGTGCATCCACCGTCATTTTCAGCGGTAATCCGGTCAGGGTATCTTCCACTTTCAGAATCAGGGTATGATCCGGGTTTTCATCAGCTTCCGACAGACGGCCACGGATGAAATGTACTCCCCATTTTTTTTGAGCTTCATAGTACATCTCTTCGAAGTGGCGATCAAACATACGCAGATCCATGTAAAAACAGAATACTTCGACATCCGGAAGAATTTCACGGATTTCGATAGCTTGTTTAACTGCTGTGATACAACATAATTTTGAGCAGTAAAGATTTCCGACTTTTTCATCGCGTGATCCTACGCAATGAATAATTCCGATACGCTTTACCTGGAATCCTTTCATCAACCCGGGCTGGGGATTTTTTCTGAGGAAACCTTCCAGTTCTGCAGATGTAATTACATTTTCGTAAATTCCGTATCCGTATTCTTCTTTTTTCCGGGCATTAAAAAGATCATACCCGGTAGCCAGAAGGAGGGCATTGCCGTTTAAAATCTTTTCGTTATCCAGTATGATCCGGAAATTTCCATTCTCGCGGGATATCTCTTTAACGGAACATCCTGTTTCTACTGAAATCGAGGAATCCATCTCTTTTTTCAGATATTCAAGGACTTCGTCACTTCTTTTCCTGTCAGGGAAAAGCCGGTCCCATTGAAGCAGGTGTCCACCCAATGCATTTTCCTTTTCAACAATTGTCACCTCGATACCCATGCGTGCCAGACTGGCGGCAGCTTCCATGCCTGCAATCCCTCCGCCGATAATGATTACCGATTGTTTCATTTCGTTTCGGGATAAAAATGAAGGAATGACGGAGCTTCAGGCCTTCCCAGGTCTTCACCGTTTTTTCCCAGAAATTTAGTCTCAGGATTATAAGGGATTCCCATTTTATCGAGAAGAGGCTCAACCGGTACCTGATGAACCTGCAATCCCAGGTCCCAGGGGTTATACCCTAAGATCAATCCGGCCAGCTCTTCATAGGTCAGAACCGGAATTCCTTGTCCGTCAGGACCGTATGTTTTTCCTTCCATCTCACTGATTGCGTATTGCCACCGGTCAAGAAACATAGGGCATCCCGGACAATTTGTCAGGATAAAATCAGGGTGATACGGTTCCATCGATTCGAACTTCTTTTTACTGCATGCAATGGAATATCCCCGGTTAGCCTTAACAAGATATTGACGGAATCCAAAACCGCAACAATGACGCCGTTCCGGATAATCAATCACTTCACCGCCCCATTCTTCAATCATTCCAACCAATACATACGGATATTCAGCCCCACCGATTCCTTTACTGGGAAACATTTTGGAATAATGACATCCGATGTGCTCCACACCTTTCAGCGGTTTACCGCTTTTACAGTTAATCAGCCTGAATTTTCCCCGTTCACCGATCTCTTTCCGGAATTTATAAATTACATCACTGGCGTGGGCAAGGTTTTTCGGTTTGTTGAACTGCCTGCCGGTTGCTTTCAGCAAATGTTCGCGAATCCTGTCTTCCACTTCCGGAAAGTGATTCCAGGTTTCGAGCACTTCCGAATAAAGCCCAAAGGAAGTAATGCAGGATGAAACGAAATTTTCATATCCGGCTTCCGTCATCAGGGCAAACTGTCTTGCAATGATGGTCATGGTTGTTTCAAAAGGCACAACATCGCTGTGATAGCCGATACCCGAGCAGGTTGTATGAGAAGCGTTTTCGTAAATATCTTTGAATAATTCCTCTTTCAGGATTTTTAAAAATATCTTTTCCGATGCCGGGAAGAAATTTTGCCGGACACAACTTCTGACATAAAAATAGGAATCATCAGCTATTTCCTTCTGATAATCCTGCCAGATTCTTTTTTTACCTTCAATCTTCATTCTTCGTTGATGGTTTGTCAGATTTTCCGGTATAAATCATTCGGAAATACTCATTGTCATTGGTGTCATCCAGTTGAAGACCCAATTCTTCTGCTTTTTTTGCGGAATAATCCTCAATCTTCCTGTACCTTTCAGTACCTCCGGTTTCATCAAAGATCTTCCGTACTTCTTCCAGGTCTTCTTCCGGAATCTTCCGAAGAACGCCGGGACCTGTTTTTTTATAATTAGCCCCCAAACGGTCCATGACTTCCGGGAGATGGCTGTGTTCCCATTCCCAGACAGGACCTTGTTCCGGATGATTTTCCGGAGTTATTCCCGAAGGAATCAGGCAATATCCGTATTTCAGAATCCATTCTCCGACAGTCCGCTTGAGAGCCAGCTGTTGACGGCCTTTTTCAGATTCGACAAAATATCCCATTTCCTGTGAAACCGATCGGAGAACGGTGATCAGTAACCCCGGAGCATTCCCTCTGGGGCATCGGGTCACGCACGACATGCACTCGCCGCAATACCATATCGTATCGCTTTTCAGAAGCGACTCAATTTGCTCCTCATCTTTGGTTTGGAGAATATCAACAATGATTCTCGGTTGATAGGGATAAAATTCGGCAGCCGGGCAGATTGCAGTGCAAGTACCACAATTCAGGCAGGCTTTAAGTCCCTCTGTAAAACGAACGTCTTTCTTTAACGTATCGTAAAGCTTTCCCATATAAAAACTGACTGGAAAGCAAAAATAACAAAAATGGTCATTTCGAAGTAAAAACGTATTGCAGGATGTTGGCTCCCATCTGAAGAGCTTTCAAACGGGTAGCTTCTGAGTCGCCATGAACTTCAGGATCTTCCCAGCCATCTCCCAAATCGCATTCGTATGTATAAAAAACAATCAACCGGCCATTATAGATCAGTCCAAAACCCTGGGGAGGTTTCCCGTCGTGTTCATGAATTTTAGGTAAACCGGTTTGAAAATTAAAATGCTGATGATAGATTGGATGAGAAAAAGGAAGTTCAACAAGGGTCAACTCCGGAAAAAGTTTTTTTAACTGAGGCCGGATAAAAGGATCCATGCCGTAATTGTCATCAATGTGCAGAAAGCCTCCGCCAATCAGATACTCCCTGAGATTTTTTGCTTCCTGGGATGTGAAAATTACATTCCCATGCCCGGTCATATGTACAAAAGGATAATTGAATAACTCCGCACTCCCGACATCTACCGTCGGGATCACTTCATCAATATTGGTTCCCAGGTTCTTATTGGCAAATTTTACAAGATTGGGTAAAGAAGTAGGGTTGGCATACCAGTCTCCCCCTCCGCCATATTTCAATAAAGCAATCTGATAGGAAGAAGGAGTTGTCGACGAGGAAGATATTAAAATTATGATTCCCAGAGTTAAAATTCCTGCAAGCACTTTCATTGCTTTGTGGAATGAACGATATTTCATACACTTTTTCACGTTATTTTCTGCATTGGTTGAGAAGGGAAAGGGTCATTAATGATACCATTCCCGCGGTTTCTGTTCGCAGCCGGTTTTCGCCCAGGCTGACAGGGATGAATCCTGCTTTTTTGGACAATTCAACTTCTTCTTCTGAAAAATCTCCTTCAGGACCAATCAGAATGGTAGCATCGGATCCGGGTTTATATACGGATGACAGCAGTTCCCGTCCTTCACTTTCGCACCAGGCAATGAATTTTTGACCTGAATGGCCTTGTTTAATGAAATCCCTGAATGGAACAGGTTCTTCCAGTAAAGGTAAATAGGCTTGAAGGGATTGTTTCATAGCGGCAATAAGTACTTTTCGGGCATGAACAAGATTTAACCGTAATCTTTCCGAATGCCGGCATATAACGGGAGTAATTTGTGAAATTCCGATTTCTGTCGATTTCTCAAGAAACCATTCAAAACGTTCCGAACTTTTGGTCGGCGCCATTGCAATATGTATCAACGGTGAAGGAAAAGGAAGTGGATCCGGAAGGCTTTCAAGAATAAATGAGCATTTTTTATCATGTATTCCTCTAAGCACTCCTTCAGCAAAATGTCCCGTTCCATCGGTGACTTGTATATGTTCGCCTTCTGAAAGACGTAATACACGGGCACAATGATGGGATTCGTCTTCTCCCAGATAATTAATTCTTGGCTGCAGGTCCTGTGAATAAAAAAGATGCATGGGACTTTATTGAATGATGATTTTAACAATCAGGAGATTCATTTTTCCTGAAAATTTCAGAAAATATATTCCGGGAACCAGTGTACTAAGATCCAGAATTTCCGGCTTGCCCGGGGAAAAAGCGACCGGCTGCCGGAAAACAGTTTTTCCGGATAAGGAAAGCACTTCTACTATACCTGAATCATCTGTACTGCAGGAAACCTGAACTGTTCCGTGAACAGGATTCGGAGAAACCTTTATCCAGGCTGGCTTTTCCGGGGTACGGATTCCCATAGGCCAGGACTCTATCGTTACAGCAAGGCTGTCGGAATAAAAACTTTCACCACATTCATTCAGGTCTTTTACTTTTACATATGCTGTTCCGGTAAAAGCGGAATCCCAGGTCACGGAAGCATTGGCAGTATTTCCCGCAACCATTCCGGCATTCGAAGGCCCGACCGTCCAGATATAGGATTGTGCCTGGGGAATCGTATCCGTATAATAGTAAGAAGTCGAATCACAGAACACGGCGACAGGACCGGTCGGTTTTGCCGGTTGAACCGGAAGTTCCCTGACGTGAATGAAGTAATTTTTGGTCAGGGCGCTGGATGAATATCCGTTGGTAATGGTCAGAGAAACATTGTAATATCCCGTAGTATGATAAGTTATGTTATAAGGATTTTTCAATGTGGAAGAACCCGGAGTTCCCCCCTGGAATGTCCATGCCCAGTGAATCGGATTTCCCAGGGATTTGTCAACGAAATCAATGCTGTTTCCGGGACAGACGGCTGTGTCGCTGGCAGTGAAATCGACGATTAAAGGAGGCGTAAGCATTTTTACAGCATCCAGGTCAAAACCGGTTCCGGGTACATTTTGGGAACTTGTTCCGTTGTCAAGTATTTTAATATATCTGGCTTTGTTAAGTCCTGCAGAAGCAAGGTCGAAGGAAGTCGTGCCCGTACCGGTTCCCAGTGATTGCCAAGGACCGTCCGGAGAAACTGAAGCATAACAGATAAAATCTTCGGATGTTGAGGCAGGCTGGTAAACGGTAAGGTCATTCCCGAAACCGTTAAATATCGTATCACACATATCCACCACAACCCATCCGCTTTTCCCGATGGAATATGCGGTATTGTCGGGTGCACCTATGCAACCCGGTGTAAATCCCGGATCATTGAAATTACTTCCGGGAATCTGGCAACTTAGCACACGGTAAGCATAACGGAGTGAATCCGGTGTCAGCAAGATCTGGGTGAATACCGATCCCGTATCCGGAATCTGAATACCCGTAATGGTTTTTGATTTATATCCATTTGCTGAAACACGGATGGAATAAGTTCCGTGTAAAAGGTATTTATGAAAATCACCTTCCTCCGGATCCGTAAGCCCGGGATAAAGATCATTGATCCAAATTCTTGCCTTTACCGGTTTCCCGGATACGGAATCCTTTACGATTCCTGAAATTCCATAACCTGCCCTACGGATCATTTCCACCATGGCAGGTTTGTTATGATTGTAATAAACGGGAATCTGGCTTGCGGGCGGTTGTTTGCTTGTGGATATTTCCATCGTCCAGCCCGGAATTCCTGCTGTGCCATATTGGAAATCCTTAGTACTGCCATCGATTGCATACATGATATTATATCCCTGTCCGTAAGGCAGACTGGAATATGTGCTTGAATTAACATAGATGGAAGCAAGCTGATTCAGCAATGCATTGTCAGGGGAAGGGTCGGGACGGTAGCTCCATGGATAGGATAATGTTATGGTTCCGCTATGATAAGAAATATAAATAGCATATTGATTTGTCAGGAAACAGCTCCGGAGTGCTTTGGTTTCCGGTTGAGAAAACGCGCCCGGACTTTCGTTGCCGACATCCCACATATATCCGAAATCCCGGTTAAGGTCGACATGGTTCTGGTTGTAACGAGTCATATTGACTCTGCCATCGGGATTTACCATATAATAGATCCAGATTTCCCGGGTGTTGATGAGGTAGGTCAAATCAGGATCCGTTCCGTATCCGGTACAGAGGTCACGGGCAAATAGAATCAGGTTTTCGGCTCCTCCGACTTCATCCCCATGAATACCTCCGTCAAAAAGAATTCTTGGAATTTTTCTTTTAATATTTACAGAGTCACAAATCTTTAAAGCGGCAAGTTGTCTTCCGGAAACGGATGTCCCGAAAATGACTTTCTTACAGATACCGGGAAAGGCAGCAGCCAGGCTGTCGGCAAGCGCTACCATCTGGTCGTATGTATGATAACCCGGAGGAACCGTCGGATTATCCCAGAAGCCTTTATAATACGCATTCAAATCCGGAACCGAGATTCTGAAATCAAATCCGTCTTGCCGGATTTGCTGCAATTCATCCGGGGTGACATAGACATTAACGATATTGCCTTCCGGGGCAGCGATTTCGGCATCAAATCCCAGGCGTTTCAGGGTTTGTGCTTCTGTGGCACTATGAAGGGTAACTTTGATTTCCATTTCACCTTTACGCCATCCTTCCTGCGCC
Organism: Bacteroidota bacterium; assembly: GCA_030706225.1. Classification (GTDB taxonomy): domain Bacteria; phylum Bacteroidota; class Bacteroidia; order Bacteroidales; family FEN-979; genus JAUZOW01. The sequence goes on from JAUZOW010000059.1 coordinate 7,773, forward strand.
ATCAATTCGAATGAAATCAAAAGAAAAATCACGAAAGAAAAAAAATGTCTCATCGTACGGTATAGTAAAAGTCGACAGCGATTTTATTGTTCAACTATTTTTCTGGTTTCGACGAAATGATCCGAAATCAACTGTATGTAATACATTCCTTTCGGAAATCCCGACAAATCAATGATTTGAGTCATTCCTGCAGGCGCTGTGTTTCCTGATAATACTTTTTGTCCCTGAAGGTCAAATACCTGGTAACTGACTTTCGGAAAGCCGGATGGAATGTAAAGATTGAAGATTCCCTCAGAGGGATTGGGATAGATCCGGATTTCTTTTGACGGTCCGGCTTCCGGAATTCCCAGTATCGGTGTGATCGAAATATTATCGAGGAATAAATTGTTTCCGTCTTTATTGAAAGATTCGAACATGATCTTCATATCGGGATTCCCGACCCAGGGAGTGATATCAATGGAATAACAATCAACTCCGTAGGATCCGTTTCCACACCAGTCGGCAGCTGATTCGGGATAAAATGCTTCATAATCCGGAGCATGGGTAACGAATACGGAAGGAGTACCGTTCGGACCGGCAGCAAAGATTCTTGTCCATGTTTGTCCGCAATCGGAAGATATTTTCACAATCAGGGAATCTTTCTGGGAAGCTCTTTGAGCGTAAGCGTGTTGAAAATTCAGGGAAGCGGAAGGATATCCGGAGAAATTCAGTGCAGGGCTGATCAGTTGATCGCGGGTACTCATTGCGGAATTATTAAAAAAGTTCATCCATGCAGAGATATGTCCGGGTGTGGTTCCTCCGGTGGTAATGGTATCCCATGTCTTGCGTCCGTCAGGATTCAGGATCGTCCAATGGAAATTATCAAAACCACCTTCAAAATTTTCAGTGAACGGAATCGTATATCCCCCGTAATAAATATAGTTTGCTTTTTCAAGCGAAGAAGTTCCGACGGAGTTCGTCACTGTCAGCTTGACGGAATAAGGTCCGGGTTGATAAAAAACGACGGATGGATTCTGACTTGAGGCAGAAGTACCGTTGACAAAGATTACAGAGGAGGGTGTGAATTCCCATTTCCAGGATCCGGGACAAGCCTGGGAAAGATCCGTCAGATGAACCGTATCGTCGATACAAATTCCGGTACGGTCGGCAGTAAAGTCTGCCTGAGGCAACAATGAACCATCCACCGTAATATAGTTCGTTTTGACAATGGAATCCTGTCCGTATTCGTTGCGGATCACTTCCTTGACCAGGTAGGTTCCGGGTGTGTTATAAACGATGTCAGCAGGATTTTTGACAGAGGAAGAAGAGGGCTGACCACCCGGGAATGACCAGTTCCATTGCGTCGGGACGCCGGAAGAAAGATCCGTAAAATAAATCCCGCAACCCGGAGGAATCAGTGTGTTACTGGCTGTAAATGCGGCATGTGGAGTGGACCGGTACATATCGGAGCTCCATAATCCGCGGCCGTAAGTACTTCCCCGGATTGCATCATTGGCTACCGTATCGGAATTATAGTAAATCTCAAGTTCAGTAACCCTGGCACTGACAGGTAATCCCTGGCTGAAGGGAATCCAGCCGTTGGTATCCGAATCCTTATAATACACTCCGGCATCGGTTCCGACATAAAGGCCTTCCATGGCATTTTTATAATAAGCGATGGAATTAATATGAATTCCGGGAAGATTCCCGCTGATATCGGTCCAGGATAACCCTTTATTGACCGACTTGTACACTTTTGTTCCAAGTGCAATGTACACGGTATTGGGATCGGAAGGATGTGCCGTAATATCTGCCGCTGTTCCGGCAGCAGGGAGAGAGGAAGTCAGGTCAATCCATTGGGGGGAATCATCCATACAGTGATCGGTCCGGAAGAGTTTGTTATCATACCGGGCTGTATAGAGAATGTTGGGATCGGCCGGAGATTCTTCCAGCACGGCTATATTGTTGCTGTTATTTCCCGCCAGGTTATCGGAGATTTGAACCCACACAGGGTGGGAGGGGGCTGTAGCTTTGATATTCCTGCATCGCCAAATATTAATATATCCTGCAAACATGGTATTCGGATCCGATGGATAAAGCAGGAAAGGAGTAACCCAGGCTCCGCTTTCCGTAATACCGTTCACACCGTTGCCGGCAACATGAACTTCATTATTATTGTTATGTTTTCTGTAAATATCTCCGTTATAGGTAGTATAGTAGGTATAAGAAGCATCCGAATAATCCACGGCACATTCCATACCGTCGCCTCCGCCGGTACTAAGCCAGTTTGTTCCCATGTAAGTATTGGATCCGTTATCCTGAAACCCCGTAATTACCTGGTCTTTTTCCAATCGGCTTTGCCCCAGTTTATAAATCTGCCCGATCGTCAGTCCGACGGTATGGTCGGTCCATGCAGAGCCTCCGTTGCCGGAAGACCAGATGCCGCCGTCGTTTCCCGCGTACAAAATATTGTTGAGCGGATTAAATCCCAGAAAATGACAATCTGCATGAACGGCAGGTACGTTACATCCACCGTACCAGTGCGAAACGATGTTCCAGGTTGAGCCGCCGTCCGTGGATTTCCAGACATCAATTCCGCCGGCATAAATGGTTTCTGCATTTACCGGATCTGCAGCAAGCGAAAGATCATACCATCCCTGGCCTCCGGAATCGGATCCGGTACATGACCAGTCCAGAATGTTTGGAGATGTTGATCTGGCAGTAAACGTCAACCCGCTGTCAGTGGAACGGTACAGTCCCAGGAATCCACTGGAATTATTTGACATAAGAAAATACACATAAGATGGATTTCCGGGAGACACTGCAATCGTTCCGCGCTGTCCTGAAGGTAATCCGGAAGTGATCCGTGTAAAGGTCATCCCGTTATCCGATGACCGGTAAAAGCTGGATCCGCCTGAAGCATAGACGGTTAACGGATCATTCGGCTTGAATTTTATATCCGTAAAGTTTCCGGAGAGAGATTTTGACCAGTTGGCTCCGCCATTGGTTGTCCGGTAAACTCCTCCACTGGTGGCTGCAATCAGAATCTGGGAATTGGAAGGATGCTGAATCAGTTTTCCGACAGTCTGGTTACCCATACCCGTATTGGAAACATTCCAGGTTAATCCGCCATCTGTGCTTTTAAAAACCCCCATACCGGATGCATCTCCGGCATCCCGGTCACCGGTTCCCAGGTAGATGACCTGTGAATTGCTTTTATCAATGACAATGTCGGATACTCCCAGGGTAGGGTTCTGATCGGTCCGGTTGACCCAGGTTGTACCCCCGTCGTTCGATTGCCACATTCCTCCGGAAGGAGAACCCACATAAAGTACATTACTGGCTGTCGGATGAAAAGCAACAACATTCAATCTTCCCAATCCTTCATAACCGGCGGGTCCAGGCAAAGGAATTTGAGAAGGTCCCAATGAAACCCAGTTTCCGGTTTGTGACCGCTTGGCCTTCGCGTAGTTCATGTATTCCGAATAGGTTGCATCCGGGGAAAGCCTGGTTCCATCCGGTTGCATACGCCAGCGGGTCATATACTCCCAGCGTTTGAATACTTTCCATCCGCATCCTTTTGTGATTTTCCGGTCTTTCCAGTAAATATCAAAAGCCCGTCGCACTTTGAAGTAATTCACTGAAGGATCCATCATCATAGAGATCCAGTAAGGATAAGAAGCAGTATCATTAACAGGTTTCTGACTGTGAACCGGATTACGGAATACCATCCCTGAAACAACCAGAATTGCCAGGAAGAATAAGGATTTTTTATTCATAAATGAAAGGAATCAAATGACAAAACAAAGATAACGCAAATCGTGCAACGTTCCTCTAAAATCATAAATTTAGTGATCCATGCAGCAGATGCAGGGTACCATCGCTCTTTTTGAAGAATCCGGCGGCGTGCAGTTTTCACGCCATTTTTAGAATACATATTTCTGTGATACAATTATATGACATTTTTGCACCGAAAAAAATTCCGGTTTTCCGCAATGGAAATTTACGGGTTTACAGTATTGCGCCAGACTTTTAAATTCCTTAATTTTACAGTGATAAAATTTTAATAACATATAAAAAACATATATTATATATAAAACAATACTTAGCCGTATTTATAGTAGAAGTGTCAGGGATCATTTTATAAAACGCTTTGCTTTATAATCTAATGAGTAAAGAATTGAAAATTTTAACTGTTGCGTTAAAGAAGAAAACAGACCGCATTACATGATTGTTGTCTATAGTACTTGATATCATCAAAGACGTAAGAGGTGATATTAGGGAGGCTTACATTACATTCTACTATTCTTTTCAACAAAAATATGCACTTTACCACTAAATATGTTATTTTTTAAAAAAAATTATTTGACTTTTTAATTTTTTGTAAAATTACCCACTTTTTTTACAAAGAACCCATAAAATAGATAGAGTCATAACATTTTAAAATACGGAAATTGAGAACAAAACATATTCTTCAGATTGTTATTTCAATACTGATGGTTTCAATGTTTAATAATGTCATTGCCCAAAGTATTAGTTGGTCAAGCCAGATTGGGAGTTCCTCTTGGGATTGGGGTAGAGGAATTACTGACAAAGCCGGAAATTTTTTTATATTCGGAAACTTTCAGGGAGTTTGGTGCTATTTAAATAATGACACATTAGTAAACAACGGACAGAATAGCCTTTTCTTAGCCAAATATGATTCAACCGGAGCTGAGATTTGGGCACAACGTCTTGGGGGTGATAATTCTTCGTATGGCGCAGACCTTCAAGGTGGACTTATATTTTACGATTCAATAACGGATTATATTTTCATTGCAGGGCATTTTGGGGGAACGGCTCAATTTGGATCATTTCAATTAACAGCAAAAGCTAGTGATATTTTTCTAGCAAAGTACGATCAGGATGGAACTTGCATTTGGGCTAAAAGTTATGGCGGTATTGGATATGATGATTGTGCAGGAATCACCTTTGATAAATCAGGTAACATATATATGTGCGGGGTTACGAATAATATTGCTTATTTTGATTCCATTTCGGTTCAACCAGGGGGATTCCTGACAAAGCTTGATCAAGATGGAAATTGTATTTGGGCAAAGCAAGAAATAAATTACGAACCTTATTTTTATTCTAAGTTACGGCCAATGGATATTAAAGTAGTAAGTGATACTAATATTTTGATTGATGGATGCACTGAAGATGATAATGGCGTTCAAATTGATACGATTACAATCAATCATCCCGGATTTAACAGCAGTATGATTTGTTGCTTTGATGGGAATGGTAATATAAAATGGGTTAGAGAAGGAATCTCAAATAACACCCAAATGATTTCACAGATTGGATTGGACTCTGTTGAAAATATTTATTTTACAGGCAATTTCGTTGATAGTATAAATTTTAGCAATCATAAGCTTTATTCAACGACAGGTAATTCTGACATGTTTCTTGTTAAATATGATAAAAATGGTATCTATCAATGGGCCAGAAAGGCAGATGCTTATATGGCAAATGGGAACACCGTAGTAAGTGATCCTCAGGGATATACATACGTGACAGGCTCTTTTTCAGGACTTGCTGGATTTGATGGATTTAATATTAGTTCATATTCCAATAAGGATATGTTTTTAGCAAGATATTCTCAAGATGGAAATTGTATTGGGGTGTTGCATTTTGGTAATTGTCAAGGATGGGGAGTCACACAAGATAAAGCAGGAAATCCAAATGTGGTAATAGAATTTATGGATACCATTTCAATTGGTAAAAAGATATTTGTATCACATGGATTAGAAGATATTTTGATTACAAAATGGTCGCCAATAATTAGTTCCGTCGGGATAAAAGTACAAAGAAATAAGCAATTATTCATTTATGCTAATCCAAGTAATGGGATATGTAATATCATTCTTCCTGATGAATTGTTACATGAAGGAACCTTAGAAATGCGAATTTATAATGAATCAGGTAAATTAGTAAAATTTAGCACATTAAACCTGTCTTCTGAAAAAATAGTACTTAATCTTTCTGAGTTAGCCCGTGGAATTTATCAGATTAGCGTAGGGAAAGACGAAAAATTTTTTACTGGCAAGATAATTTTTAATTAGTTGATCATTGACAATTATTAACTGTTATCCAAATGGATTATACGCATTATATATTATTTCAGATTAGAAAGCTAGTATTATAAAAATTATTAAAAATTGATTTAATAAAGAATGCATATGAATAAAAATGCAAAATACATTATTACAATTATAGTAATTATTTTAGGGTTCAATATTTCCTGTAAAAAAGAGAAATCATATACCTATTACATTTCTCAGGAACTCAAAACTTATGCTGTTTTCCAGCCCGGAAGTTATTGGGTTTACAAAAACGAATTGACAGGAGTACTGGATAGTAGTTATATTAATATTCCGCCTGGATATACTTATACTCACTTAGGTGAGCATTTATCAGATCCGATCTGGGAATCCTGTAACACATTATATTGCGGGAATTTTATTTATTCTTCATATGTGGATCAGGATAAGTATGCCATTGATTTTTATTCATGGGGATCCACATGTTTAATGTCCAATAAATTTAAACCTGGATTTTTATATGAGATTCAAAGTAATATGTATTTTAAGGATGTTGATGAGATTGACTCTTTGGTAATAAATAATAATAAATACTATCACGTTCTTAATACCCAATATTTATCGAAATCTATATTTGATGGGGATTCCATCATTTACTCTTATTACTTGGTAAAATCACTTGGTTTAATAAAAATTTCGAAAAAAGTACATAATATAGATACCTCCTGGAGCCTGTTAAGGTATCATGTCGTTCAATAAGGCAAATTTTTTAGAGTGACCATAAATATAAATCGTATGAAAAGAGGAATTCTTGTATTACTTTTTTTTTCTCTCTCCTATTTGGGAATGGCCCAAATTCTTCTTGGAGGGAAAATCGGATACGGATATTTTGGAATTATGAATGATAACAAGATGGGTGATAGGGCTGATTATTCGAATTGTTTGGATAAAATAATCTTTTCCATTGAAGCCAAACAGAATACAAATCATTTAATTAACCTCGGAATTTCGTTTGATTACGTAAATCAATCTTTTAATGTATCATCTTATTGGGGGGGACCTGGTGCGACATATAAAGCAAATGCTGATTTTTCAATAGGTTCCCTTTACTTTGAATTTAAGCCTCAATTTACATTTGGAAAAAGAATTAGATATTTCTTTTACCCCGGATTTATTTTGGGAACGCTTTTGCATTCGAATGTCAATGGCACATTATTCACAAATTCAATGAATTCGATAGGAGTAACGAGCAAATTGGATCAAAATGGATCATCTTATTTTCCATATGCAGCCTTTGGCTTTGTTGCAGGAATAGGTATTGACATTCCATTGACTTCCAGGTTGACATTAAATGTGGAAAATAAAAATAATTTAAGATTCTGGGGGCCTGAATGGGGATCAAATAAATCGTCTCTTTATAATTTGAACGTTTTGTGTGGTATCTTTTATAAATTATAAGGAAGTATATGCCTCCCATGACGCCAGATCTTCTAAACAGTATCGTGTCACGATTTTTTCGTCCCTCCCCCTGACCCCCTCCCGTGAAATGGTATCCTTGCAAAAAAATTTCATTCCGGGAGGGGGAATATTTGTCGTAATTCCCTTCATGCTACCATAATGGATCCCCTACGGGGATGAAAGAAC
>JAUZOW010000006.1 GCA_030706225.1 Bacteroidota bacterium
ATATACACCGGCTACAACCATGGTAGCGGCATGGATCAGAGCGGAAACCGGTGTCGGACCTTCCATAGCATCGGGCAGCCAGATATGTAACGGGAACATGGCTGATTTACCGGCACCCCCCATGAAGACAAAAATCATGGACCAGGTCATTGTCGAAAGCCCTAAAAACAGTATTGAGCCGCCCTGTGTGATGGCAGTCCCTTTCGGATCGGTCAACGTGATAAAATCAAAAGTCTTTGTAGTGACGGAAAGGATCAGGATCCCGATCAGAAACCCGAGATCAGCAAAACGGGTAACGATAAATGCCTTTTTAGAAGCTGCAACGGCTGTATCTTTTTCATAGTAGAATCCAATCAGCAAATAGGAAGAAACGCCGACGAGTTCCCAGAAAATATACATTTGAAAAATATTGGTAGCGACAACCAGTCCCAACATTGAAAAAGTAAAAAGGGAGAGGAAAGAATAAAACCTTTCAAATCCTTTTTCTCCTTTCATATATCCGAGGCTGTACCAGTGAACGACGAAAGAAACGGTTGTCACAACAATAAGCATGATAATGGATATAGGATCCAGAAGGACGCCCATATCTATATGCAAATTTTCCGTAAACTGAAGCCATACCGTATTATAAGCAAGAAGTTTCGGGTAAGCGCCTTCCACCAGAGGAACCTGAAAGAAATACTGGTATGCTGTGTACCATGCAAGCACCATGGATGCTAACAGTCCTGAAGTACCAACCAAGCCGGAAACGATCGGTTTAAATTGTCTTCCGAACAATCCGATCAGGACAAAGAAGATAAGAGGTATCAGAACAATCCAGACAGTATAGGTGAAGTTTATCATGGGATATTATTTTGCAGTGCAGGATTAATATTTCATTTCATCAATGTTTTCCACATCAATTTTGTCGAGCCGGCGATAAATATTGATAATGATCGCTATAGCAACAGAAGCTTCTGCAGCGGCTACTGCAACAACAAAAACGGTAAAGAACATCCCTTCCAGATGTTCCGGATAAAGCAGTTTATTGAATGCTACAAAATTGATATTGACCGAATTCAGGACTAATTCGAGCGACATCAGAATGGTGATCAGATTTTTTCTTATCAGGAATCCGTAAATTCCTATGAAAAACATGATCGTTGCCAGAATAAGGAACCAGGTTAAAGGAATGCCTTCAAACATAGGATAATGTATTATGAATTAATCTTTTCTTTTTTTAGCAATGATGATCGAACCAATCATAGCGGCAAGCAGCAGGATACTGATCACTTCAAAGGGAAGTGAATAGCCAAATTTATCAGTGCTTAATAAGGCCTGACCGATCGTATGGATATCCGTTTCCGGTGGATTCGGAGTCACGGTCGGAAATTCGGTTGCCAGGATTGTGATTATGCAAAGCACTGCTCCCGCTATCGCAGCAATGGCCGCCAGAATTCGTTTCGAAATGCTTGCTTTTTCAAGCTTTTGCGAAATATGGCTGGTTAGCAGGACGGAAAAAATAATCAGGACTACAATACCCCCTGCATAAAGAGTCAATTGAATAGCTGCCAGGAAATTGAACCGGAGCATAAAATAAAGTCCAGCAGTTGCTACGAGAACAAAGAGAAGAAATGTAGCTGCCCGCAAGATTCGTCGGGTAGTCACCGTCAGTATCGAAAAGATGATGATGATCGCCGAAAGCAGGAAAAACATGAATTGATAGTTCGTCATTCTTCAATATCTTTAATTATGGATGATCCCGGATGATTCAGTATTTTATTCAATTTGGTCCGGTCATAAACAGCATGTTCAAACCGTTGACCGAAAGCCAATGCATGGGAAGGGCAGTTTTTCACGCAAAGTCCGCAAAAAGTGCACATACCCAAATGATAAATATGTTTGTCGATAACTCTTTCTTTTTTCCCGTCAGGCAGATCGATTCTTTTGGATATGATTTCGATGGAGCCGTTCGGGCAACTTGTTTCACAAATACCGCAACCTGTGCAATGATGCTGGTTATGTTCATTATGAATCATGATGACCTCACCTTTGAACCGGTCATACATTTTCATTTTATTCCGGTTCTCAGGATATTGTTCCGTCACGATCTCTCCGGGGCTGAAGAAGTACCTGTTGGTAACTGCCATCCCTTTCAGAAGGGATTTAACGCCCTTGAAGAGATCCGAGAAATATTTGAAAAAGCTGCTCATAGTGTTTTTAAAAATGCCAACCCAGTAAAACGATTAAAGCCATAAACAGAATATTGACGAGATTGATAGGAAGGAGGTATTTCCATTCAAGTGTCAACAGATGGTCGATACGAAGCCGGGGGAAAGTCCATTTGAACAACATGATGATATATATCACGAAAGCGGTCTTCATAAAATACCATATGACAGGAGGGATATAATCCATCACCACATTGAAACCATTCCAGGCAGGAATATGAAGAGGCATCCAGCCTCCCAGAAATACGGTTGCGGCGATAGAAGCCACAATGAACATGTTCATGTATTCTGCCAGGTAAAAGAAAGCGAATTTAATCCCGGAATATTCCGTATGATAACCTGCCGTAAGTTCTGATTCTGCTTCTGCTAAATCGAAAGGTCCGCGGTTTGTTTCTGCAGTAGATGCGATAACATAAAGGATAAATGCGATGATTGCGGGGATATGCCCTTTAAAGATGAACCAGCCGTTTTCCTGGGCCATAACGATCTTTGAAAATTGCATTGTGCCAGCCAAGACGATAATGGTAAGAAGGGAAAGGCCAACTGACAGTTCATAGGAAATGATTTGGGCTCCGCTTCTCATAGCTCCGATCAACGGATATTTACTGTTACTCGACCAACCGGCAAGCAGTACACCGATCACACTCAGGGAAGATACAGAAATAATATACAGGATTCCTATATCGAAATCGATAGCCAGAAGTCCCTGAGCAAAAGGGATGGCGCCGATAGCCATGAAAGAACAGATGATCACAATGTAAGGTGCAATATTGTACAGAAGTTTGTCTGCATCTTTGGTACCGATAAGTTCCTTCATCAGCAGTTTAATGAAATCGGCAATCGTCTGGAAAATTCCATATTTTCCAACGCGGTTGGGACCAACGCGGTTCTGAATAAAACCACAGACTTTTCTTTCTGCATATACCAGGAAAAGCCCGACCAGAGCATAGAAGATCAGAAATGCCAGTCCGATCAGAGTCAGCTCAACAATGAGCGCCCAGGCAGGAGACATGACGCTGTATAGCCATTGATCTATGGAATGCAGGAGCGGAGTAAAATCATATCTGGAGTAACCCATATAGTTATTTTATTATCTGTCAATATCAGGGATAATTAAGTCAAGGGAACCTGAAATGGCGATCAGGTCAGCAATTTTGCATTTGCGGCTGATCCTGTCAAGGACACTCAGATTGCTGAAGCATGGTGACCGGAATTTCCAACGGTATGGTGTTTTATTTCCATCGCTGATGCAATAGATGCCCAGTTCGCCACGAGCCGTTTCGACTCTTTGGTAATATTCGCCTTCCGGAAGCTTAATGACAGGCTTCATTTTAGCCGAATAATCACCTGCAGGGATATTATCAATCAGTTGTTCAATAATATGCATAGATTCCCGCATTTCGTCCATCCTAACCTGGTAGCGGGCCAGTGTATCCCCTTCATCCCTGAGAATTTCCTTGAAATCAACCTTATCATACATGGAATAGGGGAAACGTTTGCGGACATCACAGGCGAAGCCACTTCCACGACCGGAAGGGCCTGTAATACCATAATTGATAGCATCTTCGCGTGATAGATAGCCAACTCCGCGTGAACGTTCAAGAAAGATCACGTTATTTGAGAGGATATTATCGAAATCGCTGAGTTTTTTGCTGAAATATTTGAGAAATTCCTTAACACGTTTCTGGAAATTCGGATGGATATCCTGCATTAATCCGCCGGGGGTATAATAGCTTTGAAGAAAACGGGCGCCTGTTGTTTCTTCCCAGATATCCAGGATTTTTTCACGGTCGCGGAATCCGTAAAAGAAACAGGTCATTCCGCCAAGGTCCATTCCATAACATCCCCACCATAGCAAATGCGATTGAATACGTGTCATTTCATCCATGATTGTGCGGATGTATTTAACCCGTTCCGGAACTTCAATCTGCAATGCATTTTCCACGAGGAGACAGACGGCATGATTATTCATATGTGCTGCGACATAATCCGTTCTGTCTGAGAGATGAATGATCTGCTGATAAGTATCTTTTTCGCACATCTTTTCGATACCCCGATGGATGTATCCGCAGTGAGGCTCAAGTTTTTCAATGATTTCCCCTTCAAGGGTCAGACACAGCCGTAAAACACCATGGGTAGAGGGGTGTTGTGGCCCCATATTGACGTGGTATTCGACTTCTTCGGCCTGCTTTGCAGGAGCATTTATATCTTTGTTCATGCTTACCTTTCAATGATGTTCACTTCATCAATATAGTCTTTCCGTAAAGGATAGCCTTTCCAGTCGTCATCCAGGAAGATCCTTTTCATGTTGGGATGATTGTTAAACCGTATCCCGAAAAGGTCAAATACTTCTCTTTCATGAAATTCGGCTGTTTTCCAAAGATCGGAAACCGTATCAACAGAAGGATTTTCACGATCTTCGGTCTTTACCTTTAAAACAAGTGAATGTCCCAGTCGTATAGAGTTCAGGTGATAGACCACCATAAGATATTTGACCATATCTACTCCACTGAGACAAAACAGGAAATCGAATTCGGTATCTTCGTCTGTTTTCAGCTTTTTAGCCAGTTCATGAAGTTTTGCTGCCGGAATGATAAAAACAGGAAACTGCTTGTTTTCTTCAAATTGGGCATCGGGAACAAGGGAAAGAACTCTTTCCTTCAGTTTTTCAATATTCATAAACGTAAAGACTATTTTGGTTCCTGGGTTTTTCTTTTATCTGCAATGGATTCAAGTTTAATCTTTCTCTGCAATTGCATGAATCCGTAAAGCAGTGCATCCGGGCCTGGAGGACAGCCGGGTATATAAACATCAACAGGAATAATGCTATCAACACCTCTTACCACATGATAAGAGTTGTAATAAAACGGTCCGCCAGAAACTGCGCAGGATCCCATTGCAATAACCCACTTGGGTTCTGCCATCTGGTCATAAAGCCGTTTTAATACCGGCGCCATCTTATGTACGATGGTACCTGCCACGACAATCACATCTGCATGCCGTGGACTGGCCCGGTATACTTCAAAACCGAAACGGGAGAAATCAAAGCGTGCACCTCCGCAAGCCATCATTTCAATCCCGCAACAGCTGGTAGCAAAAGTCAATGGCCAAACTGAATTCGACCGGCCCCAGTCAATAATATCGTCAACCGTCGTAAGCAATATGTTACGTCCATGCTTTTCAAAGGTTTCCAGGGATTCATTATCCAGAAACTCTTCGTACTTGATACCTTTGATTTTTACTCCCATTTTAATGCTCCTTTCTTCCAGGCATAAAGAAGTCCGACACCCAGAATAAAGAAAAAGATCACGATTTCAATAAAACCTCTCATTCCGGTTTCTTTCATGACCTCCGCCCAGGGAAATAAAAAAATCGTTTCGACGTCAAATACCAAATAAATAATGGAAAACATGTAATAACCGACATTGAATTGAAGCCAGGTCAATCCTTCGGTCGGAATCCCGCATTCGTATGGTTCGAATTTCTGAGGATTGGAAGATTTTGGAGGGACGTAACTCGAGAAAAGAACTGCAACACCCACCAGAAATGCCCCGACAATAAAGAATAAAATGAGACTTTCGGCACTCATGTGTTAATGAATTAACAGTTAGGTGCACAAAGTTAAAAATTTCTTAATAAAAAAACAGAAAGTTAATATAATGTTTTATAAAATGTTAGATAAAGCCAGGAAAGAGAATATAACGGATACTCAGTGAGATTCACAATTTTTTTTCAATTCTTTATACCATTCTTTTCCATATTTGCGGATCAAAGCCGTTTCCAGGAACCGGTAGAGGGGAAGATTTTCTTTAAGTCCTTTATCCAGAGCGCTTTGGCAAATATACCATTTGTGATAATTAACCCCCTCACCTTCTTCAATTTTTATAAGCCTTACAGGATAAAGGTGGCATGAAATGGGTTTCGGGAAAGGAATTTTTTTTTCAGTATAAGCTTTTTCAATGGCACACCGGGCAATGCCTGAATCGAAATAAATATAGGCACATTCTTTTCCGTTGATAAGCGGAGTTACATAAACACCAAAGGAATCGTAATCGAAGACACCGTTATTTTCAACTTCTGTAACGCCGCCCGGAGTCATAAACGGTTTGATTTCATCGATAAAATCTTCCAGAAAGGAGATTTCTTCTTCTTCCAAAGGAGCGCCGGCATCACCCTCTACACAGCATGCACCCTTGCATTTGGCCAGATCACAACAGAAATGGACCGTACGAAGTTCGTCAGAAACTAATGTAGTACCAATCTTGTACACTTCAAGAAAATTAGCCCTTCAGTGCTTCCGCTCCGTTGACGATTTCCAGAATTTCATTTGTAATAGTACTCTGGCGGGCTTTATTGTATGAAATCTGAAGCTCCTTAAGCAGATCATCGGCATTATCGGTAGCTTTTTGCATAGCGGTCATACGAGCACCCTGCTCGGAAGCAAAGGAATCCAGAATTGCTTTAAAAAGCTGTATCCTGAGTGTTTTAGGTATCAGTTCACGAAGGATCGTCTCTTTATCCGGTTCAAAGATATAATCGGCAGTGACTTCTTTTTCAATAGCTTTTGTTTTGGTTTCCTGAGCAGCCGGAACGATTGGCAGAAACTGCTCCATAATCAGCCGTTGCACTGCAGCATTTTTAAACTGGTTATAAATAATGTGAATCCGGTCGTATTCTTTATCCGTAAATGCTTTCATCAATTTTTCAGCCAGCAGGCTGACGATATCAAAACGGAGAGAATCCAGCAAATCGTCTCTTACTTCAATTACATGATAATTCTTCTTACTGAAGAATTCCGAAGCTTTCCTCCCGATGCAAATCAGAGAAACATTCCCTTTTTCAAACTGAGCAGGGTACCTGGTTTCAATGAATTCCTGAGTGGCTTTAATGATATTGGAATTAAATCCACCACAAAGGCCCCGGTTGGAAGCGATCACTACAATCAGGATCTTATTGGGATCACGTTCTTTAGAAAATGTGTTTTCACTGGAATTCTCGATGCTGGAACTCAGGTTCTGCAGTATCTCTCTTAGTTTTGCCGCATAAGGACGAAGCTTCAGTATGGCGGTCTGAGCTTTACGCAGCTTTGAAGCCGCCACCATCTTCATGGCATTGGTAATCTGTTGAGTTGATCTGACAGATGCAATGCGGATCCGAACTTCTTTTAGCCCCGGCATGATATATGATTATTTTCTTTCAAATTTTACAGAAACCTCTTTGGCTGCTGATTCCATCGTTTTGACATCTTCATCGAGGAGTTTGCCATCTTTCAGGTTATCCAGAACCGGTCTGTGATGATCCTCCATATATGACAGGTATGCCAATTCAAAATCAGCCACACTGGTAGCCGGAATATTTTTCAGCAGGTTTCTTGTTCCGCAAAAAATAATAGCAATCTGCTTTTCAACCGGCATAGGTGAATACTGAGCCTGTTTCAGGATTTCCACGTTTCTGGATCCCTGTTCAAGAACATTGCGTGTAGCAGCATCCAGGTCAGATCCGAATTTTGCAAAGGCTTCCAGTTCACGGAATTCAGCTTGTGCCAGTTTCAGGGTACCGGCGACTTTTTTCATGGATTTGATCTGTGCATTTCCGCCGACACGGGAAACCGATATCCCGACGTTGATAGCCGGACGGATCCCGGCATTGAACAGACTGCTTTCAAGGAAAATCTGTCCATCTGTAATAGAAATAACATTGGTCGGAATATATGCAGAAACATCACCAGCCTGAGTTTCAATGATAGGAAGTGCTGTCAGGGATCCGCCTCCTTTTACCATATTTCTGATAGAAGCCGGCAGATCGTTCATTTTCTTTGCAATATCATCGGAAGAGATGATACGGGCAGCCCGTTCAAGCAAACGGCTATGAAGGTAGAACACATCACCGGGGTAAGCTTCCCTTCCGGGGGGACGACGAAGAAGCAGAGAAACTTCACGGTAAGCGACAGCCTGTTTGGAAAGGTCATCATAGATACAGAGAGCCGAACGGCCGGTATCTCTGAAAAATTCACCGATAGCAGCGCCGGCGAAAGGTGCATAGAACTGCATAGCGGCAGGGTCGGACGCAGTAGCGGATACAATAATTGTATACGGCATGGCTCCCTTTTCTTCCAGGGTTCTCAGAATATTGGCTACGGTAGATCCTTTCTGTCCAATAGCCACATAAATACAGATAACCGGTTCTCCCTTATCGTAAAATTCTTTCTGATTAATAATGGTATCCAGAGCAATAGCTGTTTTCCCGGTTTGACGATCGCCAATGATCAGTTCACGCTGTCCTCTGCCGATAGGAATCATTGCATCAATTGCCTTGATACCTGTTTGCAGGGGCTGGTTGACCGGCTGGCGGAAAATAACACCCGGTGCTTTCCGTTCCAGAGGCATAGAATAATGGTCACCGATAATCTTTCCTTTGCCGTCGATAGGCTCACCCAGAGTATTGATTACCCTTCCCAGCAAGCTTTCTCCGACTTCAATGGAAGCGATTTTCCGGGTTCGGCGAACGATATCGCCTTCTTTCAGATCTGATGCATCTCCAAGAAGAACAACTCCAACGTTATCCTCTTCAAGATTCAGAACGATCCCCTGAACGCCATTTTTTTCAAATTCTACCAGTTCACCGGATTCTACATTATTCAATCCGTAAACGTGAGCAATGCCATCACCAATCTGAAGCACGGTGCCTACTTCTTCAAGCTCCGCTTCACTTTGGTAACCGGCAAGTTCCTGTCGCAGAATTGCGGTAACTTCCGCAGGCTTAATTTCTGCCATATTATCCTGTTATTAGTATTAAAATCCTTTTAAATACAAGTTGATCCGGGCAATACCCAATCGTAATTTCTTAATATCATTTAAAATACTGGAATCGTATTGCTTATCTTCCCATTCTAAAATAAAACCGCCAATCAGCTCATCCCGAATTTCTTCAACCAGGTCGATCTTTTTTCCGGTCTGTTTTTCCATCAGGGCAATGACTGCTTTCCGGATGTCCGGAGTAACCGGCGTTGCAGTTTTCAGTTTTGTCGTCAGGATGCCTTTATATTTCTTATACAGGTTGATGAATCCGGCGACGATATCCTGGAGAAACATTTCCCTGTTTTTGCGGATAAGAATATGTAAGAAGGAAAGAGTAAGCTTTTCCACTTTGGATGCAAAAATAGCATCAATGACCTTAAGCTTTTTCCCCGAGTTGATGATCGGGCTTTTCAACATCAGGCGGAATGTTCTGTTCTCAGCACAGACATTATTCACCAGATGGATATCAGCAAGGATCTTTTCAGGATCAGGCTGTTCCATTGCCAGATCAAACAATGCTTTTGCATAAGGAGCCGCTATATGAAGACTAATCATTCCGGAGAAATTATAGTATTAATTAAAATTGACATCTTTCAGCAGTTCCTTTACAAATTCTTCCTGTTTTGCAGGTTCAGAAAGTTCTCTCCGGAGGACTTTGGATGCGATTTCCAGTGACATATCGGCCAGCTGGTTCTTTAGTTCCGTGAGAGCTGCCATCTTTTCATACTGAATGCTTTCCTTTGCGCTTGCCACGATACGGGCTGCTTCTTCATTGGCTTTCTGCTTGGCTTCCTCGATCAGATTTTCACGGATTTTACGGGCTTCCGCCAGGATATTATCACGTTCATTTTTAGCTTCCTGGAGTAATTTTTCATTGGAGAACTTCATCTTCTGCATCTCTTTACGTGCTTTATCAGCAGCGTTGAGAGACTGATGAATTGAGACCTCTCTTTCCTTCAGGGCTTTCATGATAGGTTTCCAGGCATATTTCCCCAGGATATAGAGAATGGCCAGAAATGCCAGGGTCATCCAGAATATCAATCCAATGCCGGGATTTACTAGTTCCATATGAATATTTTTTTTATATTTTCAAATTTAAGTGGGTGTCTTAAAAACCTTTATTTTTTTAAGATCTTTGAGGCACCCACATCTTTACCTCTTAACCAACCGTTAAGCTGCAAAGTCTGCTTTCTCTCTTATCTTAGATAAAGAGGATCAGCAAACAAACGACAATAGCAAAGAATGCAACCCCTTCCACAAGAGCTGCGGCGATGATCATGTTTGAACGGATATCACCCAGCGCTTCCGGTTGGCGTGCAATCGATTCCAGAGCGCCTCTACCGATCTGGCCAATACCGATACCAGCTCCGATAGCAGCGATCCCGGCGCCAAAACCAGCACCCATTTTTGCAAAGGGAGCAAGGTCGGCGGCTGCCTGAAGGAGAATTGCTAATAAATGCATAATAAAAATATTTAGGTTAATAAAGTTTCATTTTTAAAAAAAATCAATGGCTGGGTTCTTCCGTTGCTAATCCGAAGTACAGCGCCGACAAAAGCGTAAATACATAAGCCTGGATGAAGGCAACCAGAATTTCCAACAAATCCATGAAAATCATAAAGGCCATAGAGAATATGGAAACTCCCAGTCCAAGTGCAAGGGCCATTTGCCCGAAAATAAAAATAATGCTTACAAAACCCAGAACGATAATATGTCCTGCCGTCATATTGGCAAAAAGTCGGACCATCAAAACAAATGGCTTTGTAATAATTCCAGTGAATTCCACAACAGGCATCAGAGGAACAGGGATCTTCAGCCACCAGGGCACTCCGGGAGTATTGATGATGTCAATCCAGTAATGCTTGTTCCCGTTGATGGTTGTAATGATCAGGGTACATAATGCCATAATCCCGGTTACTGCAATATTTCCGGTAACATTGGCACCTCCGGGGAAAAATGGAATGATTCCCATCAGGTTATTCAGAAGAATGAAGAAAAAGATGGTAAGCAGGTATGGCATGTATTTTTCATATTTTTCTTCACCAATGGAGCTCTTGGCGATATCATCCCTCACGAAAAGGATCACCGGCTCCAGTAAGTTCTGAAGTCCGTGAGGGGCTTTATTCTGACAGGTTTTATAACGCTTTGCGACCGACAGAAAGACCCATATCAGGAGAATACAACTCATAAAAATCGCCAACACTGTTTTGGTAAAGGAAAAATCATATACTTTGGGACCGCTTCCCGTTTTTTCCTGTTGAATGGTAACGATCTTACCTTTATTAGGACCTTCTTCCGGAAGGACAAACTGCTTATAGGAATGATCCGGGTTATGAAAACGATTCGAAAAGAAAACAGTGAATTTCCCTTCGCTGATAAGAATTACCGGCAGTGGTATAGTCAGATCGAAATTCCCGGCTGAAAGAATGTGCCATTCGTGGTTATCCACAACATGTTCGATGATCATTCTTCCGGGATTGAATTTATCTTTACCTGATTCTTTTCCGGTAGATTTGGCAGTTAGTGCACGAGTGTTCGTTGTATCGGCAGGCTTAATCTGGGTTGTCCCCTGATTACCACCGATAACTCGGGTTTGGCAAAGCAGAAATACAATCGCCAGTATAAGAGCAAATGACCATTTTTTCCCGATCCTGCGGAAGCAATTTCTTTTCACTTCAATTCCATCTTGAATTAATCACAAAAGTATAAATTATTTATGTGGATCAGGCTTATCAACAAGGAAAATAGTATATCCGTCAATTCCGGCATATACCCGGTAAGCTCCAAGATTTTTCCAGTTTTGAATCCGGTACCAGTAATATCCGGGAACCAGGTCTCCGAATGTAAATTTTCCTTCAGCGTCAGTCCAGTTTGTTGCAACATACGTAGTATCAGATATATCTTTATATGTTCGGGCAAGGAAAAGTTTTTGGTTTGTCATGGGTTTACCCACAGAATCGACAACATAAACCGTTAAAGTACCCGTTGCGGGATCGGAATCCTTTGAGCATGAGGGAAAAACAAAAAAAAGGGAAACTAATATTAAGGGGATGAATACCAGATGTTTAAACTTCATATTTCCATGTATTTTAAAGGTCTGCAAAATTACAATTATTTTAGATACGATGTAACCATCCTTCTGTTTTATCGTCTTATAACCTATAATTATCAATTGAATATTCCAGAATGTCTATTTAATTACGAGATTGCTATAAATTTTCCTATTTTTGAACAAATTTTGTACTTGAATTTTTTTTGTTCTGGTTTGATTAATAACCTGATATCATCCCATATGAAGGATCGCGTCAACATTTTTTCTTTCCGGAAAGTTGTTTTGTTTATCTTTCTGGTTTTCAGCTGTATAGTTGCTAATTCCCAGAGAGTATGGACTTTGGAAGATTGCATCAATTATGCTTTTGATAACAATCTGGATATTAAAAAGCAATTGCTTACTGTTGAATCCAACAAACAGCTTGCTCTTCAAAGTACCCTGGCCATGTTGCCCACAATCAATGCCGATGGTACAAACGTCTGGAATTTCGGTCAGACCATCGACCTGTACACCAATTCATTTGCTTCTTCAACCGTAAGATCGAATAATTTTTATGTTCAGGGAGGAATCACGCTCTTTGGTGGATTGACCAAAATGAATACAGTCCGGGAGAACAAGATCAATCTGCTGGCAAGCCAGTACGACCTGGATGTTATGAAAAACAGCATCGCACTTTCAGTTGCCGGCTATTACCTTGATATCCTGTTTAACCACGAGCTTCTTACGGTTGCTCAGGATCAGCTTGCCATCACCCAGGACCAGGTAAAAAGGATTTCCAAGATGGTTGACGCAGGATCATCCGCCAAAGGCGATCTGCTCAATATTCAGGCCCAGGAATCGACTGAAGAGCTTACCGTAGTGGATGCGGAAAATAAGCTGAATATTTCATACCTTACGCTGCAACAGCTAATCGACCTGGAAGTTTCGAAAGACTTCCGGATCGAAAAGCCCAACCTGAAATCTGTGGATACCGTACGGCAACTTGTACCTCCCGACAAGATCTTTGAGTACGCTGTACTGGCCCGCCCTGAAATAAAAAGTGCCGATCTGAGAGTCAGAAGCGCTGAACGGAACCTGGATATTCAGAGAGGGACCTTGTTGCCTACTCTCAGTCTCGGCGGAAGCTGGGGAACAGGTTATTCCGGAGCATCCAAAGAAATCAATACCGATATAAAGCCTGATACAACGCTGGTTCCTTTTGGTTTTACCCAGACAACCCATGAACCCGTATTATATCCTGAAATAAACTACCAGTACAGGGTAAAATCTTTCAGCGATCAGTTGAAAGACAACAATAACAAATCGGTTGGATTTTATCTCAGCATTCCTATCTTTAACGGATGGCAGGCACATACCAACATCAGTCGTGCAAAAATCCTGAAAAATCAGGCAGAACTTGATCTTGAAGCACAGAAGAGAGATCTTAGGAAATCCATCGAACAATCTTATGCCGATGCCATTGCTTCATTAAAAAAATATTATTCCTCTTTACAGAAGCTCAAGGCTCAGGAAGAATCTTTTAAATACACCCAACAGAAGTTTGATGTAGGCATGATGACAGCCTTTGATTATAACAATGCCAAAAAGGATCTTACCAAAGCAGAATCGGATCTTTTACAGGCAAAATACGATTATATTTTCAAGGTAACTATTCTTGATTTCTATATGGGGAAACCTATCAGTATTAAATAATAAACCAATTATTTTTGATCAATGGCTTCAAAAAAAATCAAAAAACGTACATGGTTCATTCTGGCCGGAATTATTCTTATCATACTGATCATTCTTGCCTTCGCTGTGAGAAATCACCGGGATATCGGTTTGAAAGTTGCAACCGAGAAAGTGTCTAAGAGAACTATCACTCAGACTGTTTCGGCTAATGGGAAAATTCAACCAGAAAAAGATGTGAAGATTAGTCCATATATTTCAGGTGAAGTAGTTGAACTGACCGTCAAAGAAGGCGATCAGGTTAAAGCAGGAGATCTTCTTGCAAAAATTGATCCGGAGATCTATGTATCGGCTTATGACCAGAGTGTAGCTTCGCTGAATACGCAGAAAGCAAACGAAGCCAATGCTAAAGCCCGTTTTTCTCAGGCATCTTCTCAATTTGAAAATGCGCATCTTAATTTTGACCGCCAGAAAAAATTATTTGATCAGAACGTGATCTCTCAGGCTGATTTCGACCAGGCCAAATCTTCATTCGATGTTGCCAAAGCGCAGATGGATGCAGCTCAACAGGATATCCGGGCCAATAATTATATGGTAAAGAGTGCTGAAGCAGCCGAAAAGAGAGCAAAGGAAGATTTGACGCGAACTGCCATTTTTGCTCCGAATGATGGAACGGTTTCAAAGCTCAATGTGGAAAAAGGAGAAAGGGTGACCGGTGCATCTCAATTTTCAAGTGGTACTGAGATCATGCGGATCGCAAATCTGAATGAGATGGAAGTTCAGGTTGAAGTCAGCGAGAATGATATTGTTCGTGTTTCCCTGGGTGACACCGCATTGATTGAAGTGGATGCATATATGAACCGTAAATTCAAGGGGATTGTTACAGAACTTGCCACCTCTGCAAACACAACCGGAACCAGTGTTGACCAGGTAACCAACTTCAATGTGAAGATCCACATCATAAAAGATTCCTATAAAGACCTGCTGGATCCCAAGAAACCGGATTATTCTCCGTTCCGTCCCGGGATGACAGCTACAGTGGATATTCAGACCGAAACGGCAAGAAATGTCATTTCCCTTCCAATCCAGGCTGTTACGACCCGGGTTGAAAAAGATACTCTTGAAAAATACAATAAAAAAAATAAAAAGACTGCCGAACAGGGAGAAGATCAGGTAGAGATGATCAGTTCAAAGAAGCAAGGCGGAGAAATCCAGGAATGTGTATTTGTCCTTTCCGATGGAAAAGCTAAAAAAGTCAATGTAAAGACCGGAATTCAGGATAATACTTACATTCAGATACTTAACGGACTGAAAGAAGGTGATGAGGTGATTGTCAGCCCCTTTACTGTTGTTTCCAAAACACTGAAGAATGGGGATAAGGTTAAAAAAGTTGATAAGAAAGACCTTTTCACAAAAGAGTAATCCCTCTGTTTGTACAGGCTATTGATCCTGTTTATTATGCCATGGTTATTACATATTGAGACTGCAACGCCGGTCTGCTCGGTGGCGTTAAGCCATAACGGACAGCTTGCCGGAATCCGTGAATCAAATGAAAAAAACAGCCATTCTTCACGGGTTACTGTTTTCATTGATGAACTTTTAAAGGAAGCCGGACTGGAACCTGCCGGACTGGATGCCGTTTCCATCAGTGAAGGACCGGGTTCCTATACCGGATTACGTATTGGTGTAGCTACTGCAAAAGGCCTTTGCTTTGCCATCGGGAAACCGATGATTGCCGTCAGTACTTTACAGGCAATGGCACTGGGTCTGGCCCGGAAGTTCAAGCTGGATGATAAGGATCTCTTTTGCCCGATGATTGATGCGCGGAGAATGGAAGTTTTCACCGGAATTTTCGATTCTAAAGGAAATTTGCTTCATGAAATCACAGCAGAGATCATAACGGAACAATCCTTTCAGGAATTCCTGAAAGATCACCGGCTGCATTTCGGAGGCGACGGAGCTGCAAAATGCCGCGAAATTCTATCGAAAAATCCCAATACATGTTTTCATGACGATTTTTCTGCTTCATCAGAATATATGATTCCGCTGGCAGAAGAAAGATTTATCCATAAGCATTTCGAAAATATTGCCTATTTCGAACCTTTTTATCTGAAAGACTTTGTTGCCGGAAAACCCCATGTCAAAGGGCTGAGATAACGCTTTTCAAATCGTTTTTTTACTTACTTTTGATTTCAGCAATGAATTCGAATAAAATGATTTTTGGCTTTTCACGTTTTAAGACCCGCGTAGTGAATATCGGCTCCGTACCGATGGGTGGCGATAATCCCATCCGGGTACAGTCGATGACAAATACCAATACTCTCGATACCCTTGCAACTGTTGAACAATCTATCCGCATGATTAATGCCGGATGCGAATATGTAAGAATTTCCGTTCCCGGAATGAGGGAGACAGAGAACCTGAAAGAGATTAAAAAGGAGTTGCATCATCGGGGATATGATGTTCCTCTGATTGCCGATGTGCATTTTAATCCCAAAATAGCTGAAACTGCTGCAACTATCGTTGAAAAAGTCAGGATCAATCCGGGGAATTTCAGGCCGGGACATGATGGGAAAGCCGGCGATGAGCTTGAAGAAATCGCAAAGCGTTTGAAGCCGTTATTGCATATCTGCAAAGAACAGGGAACGGTTATCCGGATCGGTACAAATCATGGTTCGTTATCGGAACGGATCAAGAATTTTTACGGCGATACGCCGGAAGGAATGGTTGAATCCGCTATGGAATATGCCCGGATCTGCCGGGATGCTGGCTTCAACGATCTGGTTCTTTCCATGAAAGCCAGCAATACCCGTGTAATGATTCAGGCAAACCGCCTGCTCGTAGAGAAGATGAAAGCGGAAGGGATGGATTATCCTCTCCACCTGGGTGTCACCGAAGCCGGTGCCGGAGAAGACGGAAGAATACGCTCGGCTATTGGCATTGGCAGTCTTCTGGCCGACGGAATCGGCGATACTATCCGGGTTTCACTGACAGAAGATCCGGAAAAAGAAGTACCTGTTGCTTATGCTATCCTTCAATCTGCAGGCGCCCGGATTACAAAAACAGAATATATCTCCTGCCCTTCCTGCGGCCGGACATTATTCAATATCCAGGAAACCCTGGAAAGAGTCAAAGAAAGGACAAGTCATCTGAAAGGTTTGAAAATAGCCGTTATGGGATGTATTGTAAACGGACCTGGCGAGATGGCGGATGCCGATTACGGATATGTGGGCGGAGCCCGCGGAAAGGTTATGCTGTATAGAAAACAGAAACTGGTTAAAAAGGATATAGATGAATCGGATGCAGTGGATGAGCTGATCCATCTGATCAAAGAAAACGGAGACTGGTCCGAACCTTCCCGGAAACATTCAATTTAAAATCATACAAAGAAATATTTGTTCAATTAAAACAAACAGCCATGACAACGTCTTTGAAAGGAACCAAAACAGAAAAGAATCTCCTGAAAGCATTTGCAGGGGAATCTCAGGCAAGAAACCGCTATGAATTTTTTGCTAAAGTAGCCAGGAATGAAGGCTTTGAGCAAATTGCCAACATTTTTCAGGAAACAGCTAACCAGGAAAAAGAACATGCCAAGAGATTCTTCAAATTTCTGGAAGGCGGACCTGTCGAAATTACTGTCACATATCCTGCCGGTAAAATAGGGACGACAAAGGAAAATCTGAAAGCTGCCGCTGAAGGAGAAAATGAAGAATGGGGAGTACTTTATCCTTCTTTCTCGGAAACAGCCAAAGAAGAAGGATTCCTCGAAATCGCAACTGCTTTCAAAATGATCGCGAAAGTTGAAGCCGAGCATGAACGCCGCTATCTGAAGCTTTTACAAAATGTTTCAGAAGACAAAGTATTTATTAAAGACGGTAAAGTATGGTGGAAATGCATCAACTGCGGTTATATATACCAGTCGGAAAAAGCAATGGAAAACTGCCCTGTTTGCCTTCATCCAAAGTCTTATATGCAGCTTTTAGAAGAAAATTATTGATATTCTGAAGCAATAAATGCGTGATGCGTGATGCAGTACTCCTTAAGTCACGTGTCACGCATTTTGAATGACACTTATTTCAGATTCGTAATAAATCCGGCAATCACCTCCACAAGGTCCTTTTTGACTGGTAAATCCGGATTGTTATAGATTGTTATTTGGTCCTGACGATCCAGTGTATTACACTCTTTCAGTACATGATTCATGTTGGGGATGATTTTCAATACTGCCCCGGGGGCGGCTTTTGAAAGGTTTTGTGCATCGTCAACCGATATCTGAATGTCTTTATCTCCCTGAAGAATCAGAATGGGAATGTTTAGTCTGGTGATCCATTCCTGAGGGTTATAACGGAACCATGAGATCATATAAGGTTGAACACTGGGTCTGAATAACGAATATAACATTACCGTTACATTGTGAAGTGTATCCCCGTGTTTGAGCGAATCCAGCTTTGGAAATATTATATCGCGGATCCCTTGAGGCTGTGATGCCAGTTGTACTTTTAGCAGCTCATCGGCAGGAAGGCTTGTTCCTGCAATGGAGACAAATGCGCTGACCTTTGGATTTCCTGAACTTGCAACCATCCCGATCAGGGAGCCTTCACTATGACCTATGACAATAATCCGGGTGAAACGCTTGTCTTCAGAAAGCATCCGGATCCAATCTTTTACATCATTGATGTATGTTTCAAACCGCAGGCTGGCTTCGGAAGTCGCCGCTCCTGCACTTTCACCAATAGCCCTCTTGTCAAACCGTACTGAAGCGATGCCTTGTTTCCCTAATTCTTCAGCAAGGTATTTCAGGGAATTATTCTTCATAGAAGATTGATTTCCATCCCGGTCAGTCGGTCCGGATCCTGAAATGATCAGGGCGACAGGAACTTTTTTCACAGAATCAGGCAGCAACAAGGTACCTTTAATATCACCGCCAGCAGTTTCCAGTGTGATAGTCTGTTCCTGTGCAAACAGAACGACATTAAAAATCAGAAATAACTGTAAAAAAATAATCTTCTTCATATATTTTTATTGAGCATCCGGTTTTCCCGTCACTACTTTTAAAGCCAGCGGCAGTATCTCATAATTCAGTGGTGAATGACCCAGGGATTCGCCATCGGTTTCAAGAAAAATTCTGCCGGTCGAGCGAATCCGGATCTGTTTGCCGCGGAATGATTTTACAAAAGGAAGGTCAAGGAGTGTTCCGTTGTACAACCGGGGAGCATACCGGAGCACCAGATATTTCGGGGCTTTGACGATAAGAGTGATATCCAGCAGTCCATCATCCGGTTCTGCAAAGGGAACTTGTTTCATTCCTCCTCCATTATATTTGCAGATCCCTACATTCATCGAAAAAATCTCCCCTTTGAATACCTGTTTCCCATCGACTTCCAGAACGATCTCCATAAACCGGTACTGAAAAAGAGAGGCAAAAACAAAATAGAAATAGGTAAGAGGGCCACCGTGCCCTTTTTCTTTCATGAGATTCGTCTTTTTCGCAACCAAAGCATCATAGCCCATCCCCGCAACGTTCATGAAAAAACGTGTAAATTTTTCAGAATCTTTAAAATAAGTAACTTTCCCAACATCCTGGATAGCTGTCTTTTCCCTTTTTATGACCTGAATGGCCTTTTTATAATCAAAAGGGATTTCATAACTCCGGCCCCAATCGTTTCCCGTTCCAACAGGTATCATACCCAAAGTTAACTCAAGCGGGGGAACCAATGTTTGTGTAAAAATACCATTCAGAACCTCATTCAGGGTACCATCCCCCCCGACGACAAGTATTTTCCGGTATCCTTTCCGGATCCCCTCCTGTGTTAGTTTAATAGCATGGAATTTACATTCCGTATAGACATAATCTTCTGAAAAACCTTCTTCTTTCAGGCAATGCAGAATATGAGGCCATTCCCGGGCGCTTTTCTTTATCCCTGCATTGGGGTTTACAATAATCAGCCATTTTTGCTCTATATCCATGATTTTCATCTGTTTCAGATCAGATCATCTTCCTTTCTGCCAAACAGGAAAAACGAATAGAAAAAGGCAAAAAAAGTTACTCCTGCCTGCGATTCAATAGTATCTTCAGGAATCATGGATATCATCGCAATGATGAAAAAAATCAGGAAAAAGTAATCCATGAATTCATTTAACCGGGCCGGAGGGTACAAAATAGCCAGAAGAAACCATGCCAGTCCGAAAAGGCCAAATCCCACACAAATGGAAAGGAACTGATCGTGAGATCTCCAGCGTTGGTCAGGAGCCAGTTTGGAATGCATTTTTTCATATTCCTTCTGAAAAGACTCATTCATATCACCTGTACCTACACCTAAAAGCCAGTTTTCGCGGATCAGATGCACCGATGCTCTCCAGAATTCGAGACGTTGCATGAGTGAACTTCCCGTCGGGTTGCCGGTTTTCCGGTATTCGTCATATCCCCATAAAAGTTCATAGATCCGTCCACGTAAACTGAATTTCTCAAGAAAGATATAATTAGCAACTCCTTTTTCAATGGCGTCCACTTCTTTATCGGTTAGTTTGCTTATGCCTTCTGCATCTTTTCGATAGCCTTTGGATGTAAGAAAACGAAGAATGGTAAAGGTAATAGGCTGATTCCGTTTGTCGAGGCTGTCGAAATTAATTTTAGACCGTTTATTCCAGGCAAATCTCAATTCATCCCACTGAATATAAAGATAAACCGGGTTCCCGTTTTCAGTAATATGGCTATTGATATTATGTGTATAAGGATTCCCAAGGCGTGTGACTGTTTCAAGATGTCGTAAATCCACTGGCTTTAAAGAATAGTAGTCTTTTCTGACGCTCATAAAATAAAGGATAGCGCTTCCAGCCGCAACAACGATTATAAAAGTCAGCCCCAGCTTCATGGGCAGATAGCGGCTCCGGAAAACCAGGACACACATCAATATAATAAAAGTAAGCCCGGTGACGACGATCCCAGTTTCCGCCTCAGTAATAACAAGATATACACACAACCAGACGATGGTTAATCCGCTGAGGATTTTTACCCATAAAGGACACAATGGTTTCTTTATAATCAGGAAAGCCTGTATGAACAAAACCATACTTATTAAAAGTCCCAGAATAATATGTGATACCGATTTTGATACATCCCGGATATCGACATAATCTCCCTGAAATAAGGTCCAGGAATTAATCAATGTTCTAACAACTACAGCTGCAGAGAACAATAAAAGAATCTGGTAAAAATTTTTTCTTCCAAAAGCGCTGCTGGTAGAAATGAACAGAGGAAGCAGGAAGATCGGAAGTTTAGTTCTCAGGTCCTTGAATGCATATTCAAAATCAGTAGTATAAATAAGCCCCAGAATATGAAAAAGGAGAATTGAAGAAAAGACCCATGCCGGCTTATTATGAATAAATGCCTTCAGCCCCTGGAAAATACTTTGAACCAATGAAGCCAGAAAACGGGGTAATAAAAGGATTAAAAACCGGCCTCTGGGTTCGGAAACATACTCATCTCTTAGTTTCCTCAGATTGATCCTTTCCAGGGCAAAGGAACCGGCCAGGAAAAATTGTGAAACACTCAGACCATATTTTGAATGGGCAAGTGAGACAACCAAAAGGCATATTCCAAAAACATAACCTGTACGAATGAATTGGCGATAGAATTTTTCAATAACTTCAAACTTCATGCAAATAGTTTTTTCCTCCCTTTCCTGAATTTTGTCCTAAAAGTATAGAAATTATCAGTACCCCGGATATCTATCCGTTTCATTTCATAAGGATCCTTTAACGGCCATGAATTGATCCGGTTGCCGATCCGCAGTGCAAAAGATAACCCTTCCTGTTTGAAAAGCTGTTTCATATCCTGGAGCAGTTTTTTATCTTTTTTAGGATAACCTCCATAAGGATATGCCAGAACCCTGGAAAATGGAATATGATGGAAATTAAGTGTTTCAAAACAGTTGCGGAGATCTTCCTGCATATCTTCCAGAGCAAGATCTTTATAGCTCCTGTGTAAAAAAGAATGAAGCCCGATTTCAACCTGTGGATTCCGGGATATTTCTTTGAGTTCATCTGCCGTCATGACAGGCTCCGAACCTTTGTCCCAGATATTGGTTTTTCCAATGTAAGCAACAGGTATAAAAGACGTTGCTTTATGTTTATATTTTTCAAGCAGCGGTATTACCAGGGTATAAAAATTTTCGTAGGCATCATCAAAAGAAAGGATGACACTTTTAGCCGGAAGCTTATCTCCCTGTCTTAAAAGAATTTCAAGGTCTTTGAAATGCAGCGTGTGATAGCCCTTTCTTTGCAGATATTCAAAGTGTTTTTCCAGTTCCTGACTGGTGATCGTCAGAGAATCCTGCCGGTCGGGGGATACTTTATGGTACATAAGCACCGGAAGCCCTTTTTTCGGAGGAATCAGGAATCCCTGCTCAAGGATGAGCCAGGCCAGCAGTAAAAAAATAACAGCTGCCGGAATAATCAGAAAATAAATCATTTCTTTTTCTGTAATTCTATGGTTTTTGCAATTTTAAGAGTACCGTAGAAAGAAGCCAGCAGCGACCACATGAAGCCTGGAAAGCCATCCAGAATCCCGAGCCGGAGAAAGTAGAAAATAAAGAAGTTGACCGGGAATTTAAGTACAGCCTGAAAATGAGAAAATCTACGGTTTTTCTGAATATATCCCCTGGCAGCATCCGATGTATACGTATTTAATTTCTGAATATGATGGCTAAGATCCCGGTACGAATAATGAAGAATATGGTATTTCATCCGGCCGATTTTTCCTTCGAGGATAATATCTTCATGAACAGTGACTTCCATAAAACGGCCTTTTGTACGGCAGAAGAGTCTGAGTTTCGCCACACAGGTTCCGCTGAATTTCATCAGATGGCCCAGGTAAATCAGGTCAAAAGGAATTTTATATCCGTTTTCTTCAATATCTGTTCTTGTTTTCCATTCCAAAAGTTCTATTTCACTTTTAGGGGTCAGAACTTCATCAGCATCCAGAGATAAAACCCAATCGCAGGTAGTTTGTTCCAGCGCAAACTGCTTTTGAGCAGCATATCCGGTAAATTTATGTTCAAAGACACGGCACCCTTCCTGCTTGCAGATCTCCAAGGTGCGATCGGTCGAAAAATCATCCACTACGACAATTTCATCCGCGATGGGTTTCACCGATTCCAGGCACCGGAGAATATTTTCTTCTTCATTCTTTGTAATGATAAAAACCGAAACAGTGGGCATAATGCTTATTCTTTTTGTATATTAAAATGATCCCAGTCAGGTCCCAAAGGAAATTCCTTACGAAAAGTATCCAGTTCATTTCTGGATAAAAGACAGGTTTTGATGCAGGGTTCTCCGGAAACAGAGGCTTTGCAGATAGCCATTCCTTTTGGATGAACCATCATCGATTCCCCCGCATGATCAGTTCCCTGTCCGTCGGATCCAATTCTGTTCACTCCGATAACATAAGATTGGTTCTCCATCGCCCGGGCTGAAAGCAGTGTATTCCAGACCCGGCTCCGGCTTTTGGGCCAGTTGGAAAGGTATATCAGCAAGTCGTATTCATATCTTCCTTCCAGATAACCATTTCTGCTCCAGACAGGGAATCTGAGATCATAGCAAACCAATGGCAGGATATTCCATTCTCTCCAGGAAATGACCACTCTTTCGTTACCGGATGAGAATATCTTATTTTCCCCACTCATGGAAAAAAGGTGGCGTTTATTAATACCGATCCTTCTGCCATCCGGGAAAATACAATAAAGACGATTGTAAAATTTTCCGTTTTCACGGATGGCCAGGGTAGCCATCACCAGACAATCCTTCTTATGGGAAAGGCCGGAAAGAAATTCAACCGACGGGCCGTCCTCCTCTTCTGCAAATCGCTCAGGATCCGGATAAAAGCCCGTATTGAACATTTCGGGAAAAAGAAGGACATCAACATGTGGCCGGATTTCATTTGCCATTAGCTGAAACCGTTCACAGTTCCGGAAAGGTTGGTTCCATAAAATATCTGCCTGAATAAAAGCTACCTGAAGATCACTCACGGCTGTTCCCGAAGATTTTTCAGTAAAATTAAGAATACTTGCTTTTGACTCTTTAAAAATTTTAAATTTGTCTTGAATAATCAAAAGCTTTGAAAAGATGCAAATGATTGATGATTTCGATTTTAAGGGCAGGAAAGCTCTTATTCGTGTAGATTTTAATGTTCCCCTGGATTCTGCATTCCAGATCACTGATACAACGCGCATTGACGCTACTATTCCAACCATAAATAAAATTCTTGCCGGGGGCGGTTCCGTGATTCTGATGTCACATCTTGGACGTCCCAAAAGCGGTCCCGAAGAAAAATTTTCTCTGAAACATTTGGTCAGTTATCTTTCCAGGCAGTTGGGACGTCCGGTTCAATTTGCCGATGATTGTATCGGACCTTCTGCCGTTCAACTTTCTGCAGCACTGAAACCGGGAGAAGTTCTTCTTCTGGAAAATCTGAGGTTTTACAAAGAAGAGGAAAAAGGCGATGAAGGCTTTGCGGGTAAACTGGCAGCCCTCGGAGATGTATATGTTAATGATGCATTCGGAACCGCACACAGGGCTCATGCTTCAACAGCCATTATCGCTAAATTTTTCCCCCAGGCAAAAATGTTCGGATATGTCATGTCAAGAGAACTGGAAGCCATCAATAATGTCATGAAAAATGCCAAAAGGCCTTTTACTGCCATTCTCGGCGGAGCTAAGGTTTCCGGTAAAATTGAAATCATAAACCATCTGATGAATAAAGTAGATAACCTTATTATCGGGGGTGGAATGATGTTCACTTTTATTAAATCCCTTGGCGGTTCAGTTGGAAACTCCCTGGTGGAAGAAGATCTGCTTGGCCTGGCAAAGAATACTATTGATGGGGCAAAATTGATGGGTGTTAATTTTTACCTTCCCACCGATGCCGTCATTGGCGATGCTTTCTCCAATGATGCAAACTTCAAAATTTCCAATGCCTACGACATTCCGGCTAACTGGATGGGGCTGGATATCGGACCGTTATCCCGTGAAAAATTTGAATCCATTATCGCGAAATCGGCTACCATTCTTTGGAATGGACCCATGGGTGTTTTCGAAATGAGCCATTTTGAAGAAGGAACAAAATTTATTGCCAATTCCGTTGCAAAAGCCACCAAATCAGGTTCTTATTCTCTGATTGGCGGCGGTGATTCCGTAGCAGCCATCCATAAGTACGGATTGGCTGACCAAGTCAGCTATGTTTCAACCGGCGGTGGCGCCATGCTTGAATTTATTGAAGGGAAAGTCCTTCCCGGCGTTAAAGCCATTGAGGATTGAAGAATGTAATCATAAGCCGGACAGATAATCTGGGAGATGTGATTCTGACCCTTCCCCTGGCTGGCGTGATCAAAAAGCATTTTCCCGGATGCACCGTTTGGTTTCTGGGCAAAAGTTATACGCGTCCCCTTATCAGTCTTTGCCGGAATGTGGATCATTTTCTCGACCGGAATGACCTATCTTCTTTACCTTCTGCAGATGCCATCATTCATGTTTTCCCTGATAAAGAAGTTTGCAAGGCTGCGAAAAAAGCAGGGATCCCTATCCGGATTGCCACATCTCACCGTTGGTTCACACGTTTGTATTGCAACCATGTCATTTCTTTCAGCCGGAGAAGATCGGATCTCCACGAAGCCCAGCTCAATCTGAAACTATTGCAACCGCTTGGAATCCATGAATCCTTATCCCTTGAGAAAATACCTGAATATTATGGATTTGAGCTTCCCCGGAAAGAAAATCCTTCTTCCCCGGAAAAGAGCAATAAGAAAAAAATCATCCTTCATCCACGCTCAAAAGGCAGTGCCCGGGAATGGGGGCTCGATAATTATTCCCGGCTGATCAGCCTTCTTCCGGAAAATCTTTTCGAGATCTATATCACCGGAACACGTGAAGAAGGAGAATCCATGAGTGAATTCCTGAAAAAAAACAGCGGCCGTATTCAGGATATGACCGGCAGGTTGACTCTTCCAGAGTTGGTTGCTTTTATCGACCAGTGTGATGTCCTGATTGCTGCCAGTACAGGGCCTCTTCATATTGCTGCTGCCCTGGGGAAAAAAGTCATCGGATTATACGCTCCCATCCGCCCTATGCATCCCGGCCGGTGGGCTCCTTTAGGAAAAGACGCCCATTTTCTTGTTATCGATAAAGTTTGCAGTAAATGCAGGAGAAGCGGCGACTGCGAATGCATCCGCAGTATTCTTCCGGAAGAAGTCGTAAAGAAGATCCGGGAGCAATAGGTTTTCAGGGCATTTTCGGTATCTGAGGCGCTTTGACCTCCTGCCCGAATAATTTCATAGTCAATGGAAACACCTTTTCCGTCGGGCTATAAAACATGGATTGTTTCTTAGATTCCGGCTTGATGAGTCTCTCACCCGGATCGAAGCCGTGAATGATAAAGAAAATCACACTCAGGATCAAAAGACCTTTAGCCATTCCAAGAATTCCTCCCAGGATGTGATTGAAAAATCCCATGCCCGCTAAATCAACAATCTTTTCAATCCCTTTTGCTATAAGGATTACTGCAATGACAATCAGAAAAAAAGTAACGGCAAACGACAATGCCGGAAGAGATTCCTTTCCGGGATGAAAATGCGAAATAATCACTTTCCCGATAACATTTGAGAAATGAATCGCAACGTAAATTCCCAGAACCAGTGCGATCAAAGAAGCCAGGCTGATGATAAAACCTTTCCGGACCCCGCGGACAATAAGCAATCCAGTGACAATCAGGATGATGATATCAAGATAATTCACTGCTCCTTTTGTTGGAAATATTGCTTCAGACGTACCGTCAGTTCTGTGCCGAATACAAAATCATTAAGCTCTTTATTCGTTGTGTTCAGGATTTCCTTATTGCTTCCCGACCACCAAAGCTGCCCATTGTATATAAATGCAACGGTATCACCGATGCTAAGAACCGAGTTCATATCATGGGTATTGACAATCGTAGTAATATTGTACTCTTCCGTGATTTCTTTGATCAAATGATCGATAACACCGGAAGTCTGAGGATCAAGGCCTGAATTAGGCTCATCACAAAAGAGATACCGGGGATTCATAGCGATAGCCCGGGCAATGGCAACTCTCTTCCGCATTCCTCCGCTGAGTTCCGAAATCTTTAATTTGTTGGAACCCTTAAGATCAACACGGTTCAGAACAAAGTTAACCCGTTCAAGTTTTTCCTTTAGGGATTGTTTTGTGAACATGGTCAGCGGGAACATCACATTTTCCTCTACATTCAGAAAATCAAACAGAGCAGCTCCCTGAAAAAGCATTCCGATTTCCTGGCGGATTGCTTTTCGTTCATTAAGAATCATTGTTGAAAAATTTCTGCCATCGTAAAGTATTTCACCGCTATCTACCTCATATAACCCGATCAGACATTTCATCAAAACCGTCTTTCCGGAACCGCTTCTCCCGATGATCAGGTTGGTCTTCCCTTTTTCAAAATGACAGGAAACTTCTTTCAGTGCCTGAAATCCTCCAAAATATTTATTTATTTTCTTCGCTTCGATCATGTGAGAAGAAGTTGAGTAAGGATCAGGTTGAACAATATAATAAGAATACTGCTGACAACCACCGCTTTGGTGCTCGCCTGCCCTACTTCCAGCGCTCCCCCTTCAGTTTCATATCCGTGAAAACTGGAAATAGTAGAAATAATGAAAGCAAAAATGACCGTCTTGATCAATGCATAAAAAATCGAGAATTCTTCAAATGTATCCCGGAGGCCGGTAACGAAATCCGTTGATGTACATAATCCGGTGACCATAATGGCAGCCCAGCCCCCCACCAGCCCCAACCACATACTTATGATGATAAGAATGGGATTGATCAGGAGAGATGCCACTACCTTAGGTAAAATAAGGAAATTGGCGGAATTAACCCCCATGATCTCGAGCGCATCTATTTGCTCTGTCACTCTCATCGTCCCAATCTCGGAAGCAATTCGGGATCCCACTTTCCCTGCCAGAATCAAACTGATCATAGTAGGAGAAAATTCAAGAATGATGGATTGCCTGGTTGTAAATCCAATAAGCGACAATGAAACAAGAGGATTTGCGATGTTATATGCTGTCTGAATCGCAACAACAGCGCCCATAAAAATTGAGATGAAAGCAACAATCCCAAGAGATTCTACGCCCAGATACTGGAATTCATCAAAAAGCCGTTTCCGGAATACGAACCCCTTTTGTGGACGAGTAAAAACTCTTCGCATCAAGAGGAAATAGCGACCGATGATTCCAAAAATTTTCACTCTAAAATATTTTTGCTAAAATAACAATCCTTCCGGTTCGTTGTATATTTGCTTTATGAAGAACGACGCAAAATACAAGAAAATTATATTTCTTTTACTTCTGATGGCATTATTTGCCTCCTGTAGCCAAACTAATTATCCTCACCAGCAAAAACACTCCCGGAATGACTGTAATTGCCCGAAATGGAAATGAAGTAATTTTCTCTTCCGGGCTTTCTTCCTGGTTTGAAAAAAATGAAGTTCACTTTAGGATTGCCGGTACCCGGAAATCAAAACTCGGGGATTACCGGCCACCTTGGAACCATATGCCTGCACGAATCACAATTAATTCAGGATTGAATCCATATGAATTTCTGATCACTCTGATCCATGAAATGGCTCATCATACAACCTGGAAAGAATGGAAAGAGGAGTCCTGGCGGGGAAGAATAAGGCCGGAACCCCATGGTAAAGAATGGAAACGGCATTTTCAGGAAATGATGACCCCTTTTCTGAATTCCGAATTTTTTCCGGATGATATTCTGGAAATCCTGCGACTTTACGTTCAGAATCCTACTGCTTCGTCAAAAACAAACCTGCAACTGGGAAGAGTTTTGAAAAATTATGACGGGCATGACAACACGGAGTTGCTTGAGAACCTTCCGACAGATGCATTGTTCCATCTTCCCGATGGCCGGATTTTCAAAAAAAAGGAAAAACTCAGGAAAAGATACCGTTGCCTGAATATGGAAAACCGGAGAACATATCTTTTTCATCCTTTGGTCAAGATTATAAGGGATTAAGCAATTATCCCACAACTCAAATCATTGGATTTCTTATGCCTATATCGTACTTTTGCATGAAACCTACTTTATTATTCTCCTGATGACGAAACCGAAGCATAATTTTTGCGTGATCATGGCAGGAGGGATCGGTGCCCGATTCTGGCCAATGAGCCGCACTTCCTGCCCCAAACAGTTCATTGATATTCTTGGTACCGGTGAAACATTGATCCAGCAGACATACCGGCGATTTTCAAAAATTATCCGGAAAGAAAATATTTTCATTGTTACCAATGAGATTTATATTGATCTGGTATTTAAACAATTGCCAAACATTTCCAGAGACCAGATCCTGAGTGAACCTTCCCGGCGCAATACTGCCGCATGTATCGTTTATGCCAATAACCGGATCCTTGCCATTGATCCGGATGCCCGGATTGTGGTTGCTCCTTCCGATCACATCATTTTAAAAGAAGATCTTTTCCTTCAGGATATCAATACTGCCCTTGAAGCGGTTGCCGAAAACGACTGGCTCCTGACTCTGGGGATCAACCCGAGTCGCCCGGATACTGGATACGGCTATATCCAGTTTATGGAAGGAAATGTATATGCCAAAGAGTCTCGTCTTAAGAAAGTCAAGACATTTACTGAAAAACCCAATTATGAGCTGGCTGTGACTTTCGTGAAATGTGGCGATTTTCTCTGGAATTCAGGTATTTTCGTCTGGTCATTGAAGAGCATCCGGAAAGCATATGCAGAACTTCTTCCGGAATTGGATGTTCTCTTTGCCAAAGGAGCCGGTAAATACGGTACCCCGGAAGAAAACGCTTTTATCAACGAAGCATACGCCGTTTGTAAAAGTATTTCCATTGATTACGGAATCATGGAAAAAGCCGGTAATGTTTACGTATTAGCTTCGGATTTCGGATGGTCCGACCTTGGAACCTGGGGATCCCTTTTTGAAAACCGGAATAAAGATGAAAATGCCAATGCTGTAATCGGCAAGAATGTAATGCTTTATGATTCATCTAATTGCATTGTAAATATGCCCGATGATAAATTAGTCGTACTGGAAGGACTGAATGATTATATCGTAGTGGAAGCTCATGATGTCCTCCTGGTATGTAAAAAGGCCGATGAACAGCAGATCCGGCAATTTGTCAATGACGTTCGTCTGGAAAAAGGTGAAAGATTTGTTTGATCTGGTGACTTTTTGAAAATATCTTTCCTCGATGGACGTTGGTATTAATAAAATTTGACCCGTGGATATCTACCTTCGGAAAAAACGATGGAAATGGATTTTATTCGGAGCAGCACTAATTATCGTTGCTATATCATTGTATTACACCAATATCCTTGTAAAAGAGATCCGCAAGGATGAGAGGAAAAATGTTAAGGTTTGGGCGGATGCAATCCACCGGAAAGCCGACCTGGTTAATTTCACCAACAAACTTTTCGAACAAATCAGCGATGAAGAAAGACAAAGCGTAGCCACTTTGGCTGAAGCTCAACGACTTACCGTAGAAGCCAGACCCGACCAGGATGTTACATTCTACGTAAGGATAATTGAAAACAATACCAGTATACCGGTCATCGAAACCGATAAAGACGGTAACATCATCAGCGCCAGGAATGTTCCCTTCAATCTGGACACTTTAAAGAAACTTACCGGGCAGCTTCAAAAGGAATTTTCCGTTTATCCTCCTATTGTCAATAATTATATTGCCGGAAAACAACTCCGTCTTTACTACAAAGATTCCAATATTTTCACTGAACTCAGAGTGGTCCTGAACGACCTGATCAAATCATTCTTTTCGGAAGTAGTTTTGAATTCAGCATCCGTACCGGTTATCATAACCGACAGTACTCAGAGAAATGTCATCGAATTCGGACAAATACCGCCAAAGAAGATGAAAAATCCCGAATTTGTCAGCAAAATGCTTCGAT
The DNA here is from genome assembly GCA_030706225.1 of Bacteroidota bacterium. GTDB lineage: Bacteria > Bacteroidota > Bacteroidia > Bacteroidales > FEN-979 > JAUZOW01. The sequence continues at coordinate 30,721 of JAUZOW010000006.1, forward strand.
CTATGGAGGCTGAAAATCAACCCATCAGAGTCGATCTGGCAGATACGGGAGCAAGGTATATCTTTTACAAAAACTCCTTTCTTCTCACACAGCTTAAGTTCTATCCTTACATCATGTTTGCGGTAATCGGGGTATTCCTTTTTATTGCCTACCTGCTTTTTAGCTATGCCCGGAAATCGGAACAAAATCAGGTTTGGGTCGGAATGGCAAAAGAAACTGCTCATCAGTTGGGAACTCCTTTGTCATCGATGATGGCCTGGGTGGAACTTCTTCAATTGAAAGGGATTGACGAGGAAACGCTGAATGAAATCCGAAAAGATGTTAGACGACTGGAAGTCATTACCGACCGGTTTTCCAAGATTGGTTCTGCAGCCAGGGTTGAGCCGGTCAATGTAGTCCAGGTAGTTAATGATGCCGTTTCCTATCTCCGTTCCCGCACCTCCTCCCATGTTGTATTTGAGGTAAACCCTATACCTCCTGCAGAAATTATTGTTCCTCTGAATACTCACTTGTTTGAATGGGTAATTGAAAACCTGATAAAAAATGCCGTGGATGCCATGGAAGGTAAGGGAATCGTCAAAATTGAAATCAAGGATGATCCTTCTGTTGTCACGATTGATGTTTCCGATACAGGTAAGGGTATCCCGAAATCGAGATTCAAGACCATCTTCAATCCCGGCTTTACAAGTAAACAACGGGGCTGGGGACTCGGGCTGACGCTTTCCAGAAGAATCATCGACAATTATCACAAAGGCAGAATCTTTGTAAAATCATCTGTTTTGAACAAAGGAACTACTTTTCGGATCCAGTTGCATAAATAGAAATCTGTTGGCCGGTATATACATTCATATTCCGTTTTGCAGAAGAAAGTGCTTCTATTGCAATTTCTTCTCGGTAGCTTCTACACAGTACCGGAAATCTTTTCTGGAAGGGCTGGCAAAAGAAATCCACCATAGGAGGGATTACCTGGAAGGGCAAACGGTTTCCTCTATCTATCTGGGTGGAGGTACTCCCTCCCTTCTGGAAACCGAAGAAATTGGGGAAATTTTAAATACTATCCGGAACGAATTTATAATCGATGCTGAAGCCGAGATTACTATTGAAGTGAACCCGGATGATGTGAAACCCGGATTGTTTGATTCATATAATAAATTGAATATCAACCGGATTAGTATCGGTATCCAATCCTTTTTCCCTGAAGATCTCACCTATCTGAACCGGATTCATTCGGCAGAGCAGGCATATCAATCTGTCAAAGAGGCCTTTGCAGCTCAATTCCAAAACATAAGCATCGACCTGATCTATGGGATTCCAGGGTTGGGTGACCATAACTGGGAAATGAACCTTGAAAAGGCTTTTGAGCTGAACGTGCCGCATGTATCAGCTTATGCACTTACTGTAGAACCCAAAACCCCATTAGATCTGCTTATCCGCAAAGGAACATTACCGCCGCCGGAGGAAGAAGATATGATCAGTCAGTTTAAAATTTTGATGGAACAGATGCGGGCACACGGATATGATCATTACGAAATATCAAATTTCGGTAAAAAAGGATTTTACTCACGGCACAACAGTATGTACTGGACAGGAGGATATTATCTTGGTCTCGGGCCTTCTGCTCATTCCTATAACGGAAAATCACGCCAGTGGAATGCAGCAGGAATTGAAAAATACCTGGATCAGATTCGCAACGAAGAAAATTGCCTGGAAATAGAAGTGCTTACCCCGGGTCAGAAATACGACGAATACGTAATGGTCTCATTAAGAACTCAATGGGGTTGTGATCTTGAAAAGATCCGGAATGATTTTGGACCCGGCCGGGAAGCTTACTGCCTGGGAAGAGCCGAAAAACATATCGATTCAGGGGATATTGAAAAAAGAGGTTCCATCCTCTTTCTTACCGGTCATGGGAAATTATTTGCCGATGCCATTGCTTCCGATCTGTTTACCGACAACGACGCTTTTTAATTTTCAGCTTTCCCTCTCAGAAAAGTTCCCAGAGGAAGTTTTCTTTTGCCACGATCGGTAAAGAAAAGTTCTCCAGATTCGATTTGCCCGATATTACGGAAAGATACATTTACCAGGTTTTCAGCAATAAGTGAGGAGAAACCCATAGAATAAAGGCTAAAAAGGACAAAACCGCCGGGTTCCAACAGTTGACTGCAGTTATCCATCATTTCCTGGATCGCATCCTGAAGGACCCATTTTTCACCATCCGGCCCTCTTCCGTAAGCAGGCGGGTCAAGGATAATTCCATGATAATGATTTCCCCGTTTGGCTTCCCTCCTGACAAATTTCAGTGCATCTTCCACAACCCAGTGGATATCTTTCAATCCGGAAGCTTCCATGTTTTCCCGGGCCCAGGTGATCACCGGTCTTACGGAATCCACGTGAATCACTTCAGCACCTGCAGCTGATGCAGCAAGGGAAGCGCCTCCGGTATAAGCAAAAAGGTTAAGGACTCGAAATCCTTTCTTTATAGGGTTTTCCTGAATTAAATCGAAGATATAATCCCAGTTGGGGGCCTGTTCAGGAAAAATCCCGATATGCCCGAATGATGTGAGACCAAGACGGAATTTCAAATGCATTTTATTATACCGGTAATCCAGGTACCATTGATCCGGCATACCTCTTTTCTTTTTCCATTCTCCTTTTTCCTGGGCATCAGGACGGTTGGTTTCTATACCTTTCATCCGGATGTATTTTGCAGAATAAAGCTTTTCCCATTCGCTTTCCGGCAAAGATTTTTTCCAGACAGCTTGTGGTTCAGGACGGCAAAGAATATGCTTTCCAAACCGCTCGAGCTTTTCCGATCCTCCAGAATCGATCAGCTCATAATCCTGCCAGTTCGATGAAGATGATAGTTGTATGTTCACAAGTAAAGATTTGTTTTTCTGTCACGACAGGTCATTTATTCTCTCTTTCCATGGCTTTCCGATCCCATAAAGATACAACTGTCCTGAGAAATTCCGCTTTTTCTTTATATAGCTGATTCCGTATATATCGTATGCTCACTAAATTCATGTGACAGATGAAAAAGCATTTGGAATATTTACTATGAAAGCTGAAAGCCCGAAAAAGGTTCCCAGAACCATTACGGCAGGTGTTTTCCATCGATCCGGAGGGATCAGCCAGCGGATGAATCTGTTCATATCACAAAGTGAAGAACAAAATATCAATCATTTTCTAATCAAGCTTAAGAAATAATTTTTACAGGTGTTTAATAAAGATAATTCTTTTATTTTTACCTCAAATTCTATTCTATTGCCCCAATTATCATGACCAAACTGATCACCAGTCTTC